>CAYPTM010000371.1:0-2741 GCA_964413345.1 uncultured Elusimicrobiales bacterium | reverse complement strand
AGGGATATCTGGTCAAACTGTTTTTTGGAGACCAGCAGCGCGCCGGAGGCGTTGGTTATGGCCAGGGAGAACATATACTTGGTGCGGGTCTGCCACTGCATGGCTATAACGGAAAGCGGCGAACCGTAGACCGCGTTTATCATGCCGGTCTGGAGGGAGGACATCACGTCCGTAACGGACAGGGAAACCGGGGCTATGCTCATGGCCTTTAGCGCGGCTTCGGCCACGGGGTCGCCCTCCCACATCCACATCTTTACCGCCTTGAGGTCGGACGGCTGGCGTATGGGCGTGTTGGTGTAAAGGTAAACCAATCCGACTTCCGTCCAGCCAAGCAGGATATAACCTTTATCCAGCAGCTCCTTGCGCAGCTCGCCGTCAAAAGTCTTGTAGACGTAGTCTATTTCCTCTGGCGATTTGAACATGAAAGGGGCGTCCAGCACGCGGACGGCGGGCGCTATCTCCCCTATGCCCACGCCGGTAAAACCGCCGGCGTGAAGCTGGCCCATGCGGATTTTTCGGACGACATCCTTTTCGTCGCCCTGCACTCCGTTGGCGTAGATCTTGAACTTGACCTCTCCGGCCGTGGAGGATTCCACTTCCTTGGACAGCCGGCCCATGATGTTCATCCAGGCCGAGCCTTCCGGCGCGAGCGTGGCGAGTTTAATTACTGTCGCGGCCTGAGCCTGCGCGGCGAACGCCAGCGCGGCGGCGGCAACCAGTGCCAATCTAGAAAATCTCATCTGCCTTCTCCTTTAGCTTGGCGGCCTTTTCCTTCACTACCGTGTTGGAAAGCCGCAGTTCCGCGCAGTCCTCCCGCGAGGAAACGACCTCCTGCAAAAGCCTGACGAACAAATCCCTGTCCAGCACAGCGGGCGCGTAAAGCTTAGCGTACAGGAACTTGTTGAGAAGCGATTTTTCGCCCGCGCCGGACATGGCCTTTTCAAACAGCTCGCGCGCCTTGGCAGGGTCGCCGCCCATCATCTTGGGCTTCTTGGCGTAGAGCGCGGCACGCAGGGCATAAGGCCCGCCATAGTAGAAATCAGGGGCGGCCCGGAGCAGTTCGTCAGCCGCGGCCTCCAGCTTCGGCACGTCGGCGATTACGTCCGTGTCCTCAAGGCTCAGCTGCGCCCGGCTGGCGCGGCAGAAGGTGTTCCAGAAATAGGCCGGGACATCGTCACTTCCGATAGCCTTGCCGGTGGGCCTGCCGTTTGCCAGCAGGCCGCGCTTCTCAAGCACGGAGGAGGTGAAACGCTGCCCCTTGGCGAACATCGCGGAAGCGCGCGCCGGGTCCGAATCCTCCAGGAACATGAAGGCGTAGGCGCAATAACCCTGCGAGAGCAGCACCGCCAGTTCCTGATTGCCGGGGTCGCTGCGCTCCATCCCTTCGGCCAGCTTGAGGGTCGGCAAAAGCCCGTCCATGGCGGTAAGGGAATCCCCCTCCTCCATGAAAACGGGCAGGCCGTCCCGCATTATGTCCGCCGTGTACCGGACGGCCGTCCTTTTGACGGAACAGCCGCCCAGCAGCACGATGCCGGACAATATGGCGGCGCAAAGGCCGGTCCTCATTTCCTGAGCCCCCGTCCGCTTTCGGACACAAGGCACTTCCAGGTATGCAGCACATCCTTATACTTGGGGGAGGAGCTGAGCTTCTCCGCCGTCAGGGCGAAGCGCCAGGTCCAGTTATGCGGGCCGACGGTGCCGGGGGTGTTTATGCGTTCGGCGGTGCCGAGCACGTCCTGCAGGGGGAACAGCGCTATGCTGGAACGGGAATAGAGAAGCCGTTTTATAGTTTCCACCTGCACTCGCTCGCCCCAGCGCGGATGGCGGTTCTTTTCCCCTGTCACCATTTCCCAGAACATGTCCCGGGATTCCGGCTTGAGCTCGTCCCACCACTGGCGGAGCGTCTCCGTGTCATGCGTGGACGTGGTGGCCAGGGATATGTTCGGATAATCCTCCGGCCCCTTGTAGCGGGGTCCGTCGCCAATCATCTCCCAGCGCATGACCTTGTAGCCGGGTATCCGCAGGTCGTCCAGGGTGTGCCTGACGAAGGATGGGATGAGGCCAAGGTCCTCCGCCACGGGAAGCGCGCCGCCGGAAGCGGATATGACCGCCCGGAGGAAACGCTCTCCGCGCTGCTGCTGGTTGACGTCGCCCATGGTGTCGAAGTGCGGCTTGGAGCCCTTCTCGTGAGGAATCACCCATGTGCGGAAGAAACCAACGAGATGGTCCAGGCGGAACAGGTCGTAAATCTCCACCGCGCGGCCAACGCGGGTCTTCCACCAGGCGAAGCCGCTTTCCTCCAGCTTCTGCCAGCGGTAGGCCGGCAGGCCCCAGCGCTGTCCCTCGGTGCTGAACTGGTCGGGCGGGGCGCCGATTTCGCGGCTGATATCGAAAATATCCTGATGGCCCCAGACGTCCGCGCTCTCCTGATTGACCATGAAAGGCAGGTCGCCGAACATCCAGACGCAGAGGTCGCGGGCCTTCTTCTTGGCCTGATGCCACTGCGAATCCGCCAGCCACTGAAGATACTCGAAAAACAGCACCTGGGTGGCGTGCTCGCGGCGGAATTTTTCTATGGCGGAGGACTCATGCTTCCTGAGAGGCTCCGGCCAGTGGGTCCAGGACTTCCAGCCGTCCAAATCCTTCATCGTGCGGAAGGTGGAGTAATCGGTGAGCCAGTAGGCCTGTTCCTCGCGGTATTTGCGGAAAGCCATGGCGCGGGAAGAACCCCTGGCGATATC
>CAYPTM010000370.1:0-2745 GCA_964413345.1 uncultured Elusimicrobiales bacterium | reverse complement strand
GTGGGGGTTAATCTTCCTGGCCTTTCTGGCCATATTCGCGCGCTATGCCGAACTTAGGGGCACGGCTTTCCTGCTGCAGCAGTTTTGGGTGGCCGGCATCATCGTCCTTTTCATAGTCTTCCAGCCTGAACTACGGGCCGGTCTGGCCGCGCTGGGCAGCCGCCCTCTCGGCAGGATACTGGAATCCCACGAATTCGACTTCATCAAGGAAACCATGGACGCCGTGCGTTACGGCGCGAAGAAGCGCATGGGCATGCTCATAGTGTTGGAGCAGGAAATCGGCCTGCGCGACATCGTAAAAAGCGGTGTCACCGTCAACGGGGCCGTGTCCAGCGACCTGCTGGTTTCCATATTCTTCCCCAAGACTCCCCTGCACGACGGAGCGGTTGTTATCGCGGGGAACAGGCTGATGGCCGCCGGCTGCATACTGCCCCTTACGCAGGAGGCCGGTCTTTCCACAATTTTCGGCATGCGCCACCGCGCCGCCATAGGCATAACCGAAACATGCGACGCCATAGTGCTTGTCGTGTCGGAAGAGTCGGGCAAGGTCTCGCTTGTGCGCGGCGGCAAGATACAGACGCCGGTGGACCCCGACGACGTCGAGAACAGCCTGCTGGACCTCTACAGGTCCAAGGCGGAGAAGCGGCTCCTGCGCAAGGCGCCGCGGGCGCAGATATGAAACTTCCCGATTTAATTGTGAAGGACTGGCAGATAAAGCTCGCTTCCATAGTGCTAGCTGTGCTTATCTGGCATCTCGCTACAAACTACAGGTAGGGTAAAATGAGCGAAAAACTTTTCGGAACGGACGGTATTCGCGCGGTGGCCGGACAGTGGCCGCTGGTGAAGGATTTCGTGCGTGGCATAGGTTACGCCGCCGCGAAGGAGATTCTTAAAAACCGTCGCGCCAAGGGCCGTCCCCTCGCCATCATAGGGCGGGACAGCCGCAAGTCCGGCCTGGGCATTTCCAGGTGGCTTGAAGAAGGACTATCGGCGGCCGGGGTGCGCGTGCTGGACGCGGGCGTAGTCCCCACTCCGGGCGTGTCCTACATAGTGCTGGCCGAAAAGGCCGCCTTCGGCGTGGTGGTGTCGGCCAGCCACAACACGGAAGAGTTCAACGGCATAAAATTTTTCGGTCCGGACGGGATGAAGCTGTCTGAAAAGCTGGAGGGCGCCATAGAGGCCAGCCTCGCCCGGTGCGTTCCCGCCATAGTCCCGACCGCGGCTCACAAGGCGCTTGTACGGCGCTCGCCCCGGCTGGCCGAGGAGTACGCCGATTTCATCGTTTCCACAATGCCGAAGGGCGTTTCCCTCAAAGGGCTCCGGCTGGTGGTGGACTGCGCCAACGGCGCCGCTTACAGGATAGGGCCGCGCATATTCCGCCGGCTTGGCGCGAAGGTCGCCGCCATAGGCTGCAAGCCCGACGGCAGGAACATAAACGAGGGCTGCGGCTCCCTCCATACCGGTCTCATGCGCAAGGCTGTTATCGACACGGGGGCGGACTGCGGCCTCAGTCTCGACGGGGACGCGGACCGCGTCCTCCTTTCCGACGAGAACGGGCGCGAGCTGGACGGGGACGACCTCATAGTGATGGCCGCCCACGCGCTGCGCGGGCAGGGCCGCCTTTCGGGCGGCAAGGTGGCCGTCACGGTCATGAGCAATTTCGGCCTTTTCAAGAATTTCGAGGCAAACGGCATAAAGACGGCCCGCACCGCTGTCGGGGACAAATACGTTTCCGACGCGCTGGTCAAAGGCGGGCTGGTGCTCGGCGGGGAAAGTTCCGGCCACATAATATTTCGGGAGTTCGCACCCACCGGGGACGGCCTCCTGACGGCCGTGCAGATGCTGGGCCTGTGGCGGCAGCGCGGGGGCAGGCTGAGCGAGTTCGCCTCCCTCTGGCACCGCTACCCGCAGGAGCTGCGCGCCGTGAAGGTGGAGCGCAAGGTCCCCCTTGATAAAATTCCCGGTTTCAACAGGCGCGTGGCCGAGCTGGAGAAAAAGCTTGGCGCGGACGGCAGGATTTTCATACGGTATTCCGGCACTGAACCCAAGCTGCGCATACTGGTGGAGGGCCCTGACGCCCCCACCGTTTCCGGCATAGCGCAGGAGCTTGCCGACTATTTCAAATCAAAAGCGGAGGAAGCAATATGTCTTTAAAACTCGGTGTAAATGTCGACCATGTCGCCACTTTGAGGCAGGCCAGGGGGGCGGGTTTTCCTGATCCGCTTGTGGCCGCCCAGGTAGCGGCCAACGCCGGTGCCGACATGATTGTCTGCCACCTGCGCGGCGACCGCCGCCACATACAGGAAGAAGACGTTAAATCTCTTCGCAAGGGCCTTTCCGTGCCGCTGCATCTGGAGATGGCCTGCACTTCCGAGATGGAGAAAATAGCGCTCAAGCTCAAGCCGCAGTCCGTCTGCGTCGTGCCGGAAGGCCCGCGCGAGCTGACCACCCAGGGCGGGCTTGACCTCTCCGGCCGCCGCGCCTACGAGGTGGAGAAGCTTCTCACCCGTCTTACGAAGGCCGGTATCGGCGTTTCCCTTTTCATCGACCCCACTGCCGATTCCCTGCGCATGTCCCACAAGATAGGCGCGGACACGGTTGAGCTCTGCACCAAGGCCTACGCCGAGGCGAAGGGCGAGAAAGCCCAGCGCGCCGAGCTCGAGAATCTCGAGGTGGCCTGCATCCTCGCCCGCGAGCTCAAGCTTCACATCCACGCCGGGCACGGCATGGACTATTCCAACGTGC
>CAYPTM010000369.1:0-2763 GCA_964413345.1 uncultured Elusimicrobiales bacterium | reverse complement strand
CGGCTTTTGAGTGGTATTCAAAAGCGGCGGAACGCGGACATATGAAGGCCATATACAACATGGGCACCATGTACGCCAACGCCGAAGGAGTGCGCCGGGAGCTGGACAAGGCTTATTTCTATTTCATTCTGGCGAGAGGGCTGGGCCTTCCGAACGCGGAGCAGGCTATACAGATGACAGAAAGGAAACTGCGCCCGGAAGCCGCGGAACGGCAGGTCGCGCTGGCCCGGAAAGAACTGGCGCGCATACGCAAGGTCAACGGCCTGGACGGCAAGGGGAAAACGATTTCGATACAGCAGGACGAAGAAGAGGAAGAAGAACAGCCCGCCGAGCAGTAACACCGTTTGCCTCTACAAAAGAAAGCCCCCGGCCTGCAGGCGGGGGCTTTCCGTTTTTCTGACGGGAAAAGCTCACGGCTCGATTACTACTTCCTTCAGAGGCTTGCGCAAGCCGGGCTCCTCAAGAGGCAGGAAGTCAGCATGCAGCAGGGACTTGTCCCCGTAGCGGCCTATGGCTATCATGGCCATGGGCCTGACGTCGTCCCTGAGCTTCAACCCTTTCGCCGCGGCCGCCCTGTCGAAACCGGCCATTGCGTGGGTTATGAAACCGCGCCGCTGGGCTTCCAGCGACAGGAACCCCCATGCGGTGCCGCAGTCGAATTCCGCCCAGTCATTATGCGCCCCGTTGCGGGAGAATGCCGTCCTCGCGCACAGCACCGCAAGGGCGGGCGCGCGGTCCGCCCAGAGGCGGTTTTTCGGCGCGAGGAACGACCGCAGCAGCTCCAGTCCCTCCGGCTCGGTGGCAAGAACGAACAGCCAGGGCTGTTCGTTGAAGCAGGACGGGGCGTAGCGGGCCGCTTCGAAGAGAGGGAGCAGTTCCTCCCGCGCAATATGCCCTTCCGCGAAGGCCCTCGGCGACCAGCGCTCCCGCACTTCCTTCATCACGTCAAAGCCAAAATCTCTTGTCATGCAAGTTTCTCCCTGTTCAGAACCTCATGGAGGTGCCTATCTGCGAGGTGGTTACGGGCGCGCCGAACTCGTTGTAAGTCTGGCGGGCGGTATAGGATATCTCGAAATTAGGATACGGCAGATAAGCCGCCTGCGCCACCATTATGGTGTTTGCGTCCCTGGTATGGCTGAGGTCGGACATGTTCCGTACATTCCGCCGCTCGTAACGCGCCCCAAGGCGGAATCTGTTCATCAACACGCTGGGGGCCACGGTAAGTTCGGCACGGACGCGGGGATAGATATCAAGCGTATCTATGTCCATTGTCTCGTAGGCCGCGCCGACGCGGACCCCCTCGATGATACTGGTATAGAGCGAGACAAGCGTTCCGGTGCGGTGGGGGCCGGCGGATGATGCTATGGCGTCGGCCTTCAGGACGCCGTTGTTATTGCGGTCTATCTCGTAATAGGCGTCGAAGAAATCCGGGACGAAATTGGCCTGAATGGAGCGCATTTCCCCGCGGTAGTCGAACATGAAGAGGCGCCCGTTAAGCCCTGCGGCGAAGCCGCGCCCGTGGTTTTTTGACCCCGCGTTCAGATAGCGGTCCCCAAGCGACATCATCGCGGCGTCGGCATACAGGACGGCGGTGGCCTTCTCGCCGTTGAGGAGAGGCTGTTCCGCGTCCAGACCGAAAATGGCGACCTTGTCGTCCGCCCCGGACCTGCCGGAAGGATTGCCGTCCACCACCGCCGTAACGCCGACCGCGAAATCGGAGAACAGCGGAAGGAGACTGGCGCGCAGGGGGCGGACGTAAACGCGCCCGCCGCCGAAGTTGACCTTGTTGATGTCGGGCACGGCGCTCTCGAACCCGGCAAAGCCCAGATCAGCGTCGGCCACAAGGCCGACGGTGCGAACGTCAGGATACCTGGCCTGGTTGGAGTAACCGCCCATTATGAACCCATGGCCGATGGTCACGTTCGGCAAAGCGCCGAGACGGACGTAAAGCAGGTCTTTTTTATGTCCCCAGCGCGCGTACCATATGCGGCGCAGATAGTCGGCGGCGGTGTTCCATTCGCCGGGCCGGGGCCTGCCGGTGCTGTCCAGGTCGGCGTAGAGGTCAAGCCCCAGCGCGAATTTGCCGTACCCCATTTCGGGCCGGAGCGAGATATTGTTGTAAAGCTGCATGGACTGGGTCTGCGGATTGGTCAGGGTGGAAGCCCCCACGCTCCCGCCCATGCGGAAGTAAAAGCCGCCGCTTCCGTCCCCGGTTTCCTCCGCGGGGACGGACTGTCCCACGGCGGTGTCGCTCTCGTAATACTGCGCCCCGGCCCCGCCCGCGCAGAGGAGAAGCGAGGCGGCAAACGTCAATGCCATTGTTTTCATTAAGTCTCCTTAAGGTATGACTTGAGATTCCACAAGCGGAACACTATAACCGTAAACGTAAAAATCCTCCTCCTCGTTTATCGCCCCGGTAAACGAGGTCAGCAGGCGGAATTTTCCGGCACGGGAGGGCGGAAGAGGACGGTCAAGCAGGACAAAGCACTTCCTGGCGCATATCGCCGACAGGCGGCCCTCAAGCTCCCCTGAATGAAGCACGCAATTTTTCTCGTAAGACCGGTTGACCCTCAGGAATGTTCCCTGCTGCATCGTCTCCGGGAAAACAATTCTCCTTCCCCGGGCAAGGTGGGGGGAAACGGAATTAAGTATGAAACCCGGATAGCCGGTGAGGACGGCGGAGCAGTCGGGATTCGCGTCGTCTATGTAACGGGCCGCGTTTTCCGCGTTGGAAAACGGATATCTGACCTCATAATAAAACGC
>CAYPTM010000368.1:0-2766 GCA_964413345.1 uncultured Elusimicrobiales bacterium | reverse complement strand
CGCGTATGGGCTTTTTTATCGGGGTCAGCCCGGCGTTGCGGATGGCCTGCACCAGCTTTTCTGTCACTCCCGGATGCTTGTCCAGGACTTCCTTCATGTTCCTGTACTGCTCCTTGAAAACCAGTTCTATTTTCGCGTTCGGATACTTGAGCTTCATCTGCTCCACTATCGCGGTCAGGAGTTTTTCCTGCGCGGCAAGCTTTTTCGAATCATGCTCCCGCACTATCCCCTTTATGACCGCCTTCTCAACGGAACTTTCACAGGACATGAAGGCGATGAACCCCTCCTTGTTTTCCGTGGTTTCCGGCACCATGTTTTCCGGCCAGGAGCTGATTATGTCCGACGCTATGCGGACCGCGTTGGCCATCAGGTTCTTGGAACTGCCCGGATGGTAGCTGGCGCCGGTTATGTTTATCGTGACGCTGTGGGCGTTGAAGGTTTCGTCCTCAAGCGCGCCAGGGACGTCGCTGTCGATTGTGTAGGCGAAATCGGCCTTGAACCTCTTGAGGTCGAAGCGGTCGGCGCCGCGGCCAATCTCCTCGTCCGGGGTGAAGGCTATTTTAACGGGGCCGTGCCTGAATTCCGGGTGCCTGAGCAGCCAGTTCGCCGCCGTCATGATTATGGCCATGCCGGCCTTGTTGTCCGCGCCCAGCAGCGTGCCGCCGCTCGCGGTGATGATGTCGTGGCCCTTGCATTCGGCAAGGCCGGGAGCCGCTTTCGGCTTCAGCACCAGGCCGTCTTTTTTGCTGATGACTATGTCCCCCCCGTTGTAATTGCGGTGAAGCTGGGGTTTCACGTCTTTGCCGGACACGTCCTGTGCCGTGTCGAAGTGGGCGATAAGCCCTATGGCCGGCGCCTTGGGGGCTCCATTGGCCGGTATTTCCGCGTAGACGTAGCCGTTCTTGTCATGCGTCACGTTCTTGGCGCCCATCTTGCGGAGTTCCTCCGCCGCGATTCGTCCCAGTTCAAGCTGGCCCTTTGTGGATGGGCAGGTGGACGAGTTTTCGTCACTGGTGGTGTGGACCCTGACGTAACGCTGAAATCTTTCGGATATTTCCTTCTTCAAGTCTTCCGTCATCGCGCCTCCTGAATCTGCATGTTCGCTGCTGATTGAATGACTATATTAAATTTCCCCGCCCCGCGCCTTGTCCCCGGCTTGCTCCTTTTGAGGCGGCAGGTTTACGTTTCGCCGTTTTTCCGGTTTTGACAGTGCCGTAGGTCCTTTATTTTTGCGCCGTTTCGTGGTATAGTTTTGAATAAAGAAGGATATATTATTTTTGGGGGTAAGAACTGATGATTAAAAAGACTCTCATGGCCGCCGCGGTCCTTTCCGTGTCCGGCTATGTCCACGCCGGAGCGATGGAAGAGCTCGCCTCGACGGGGTTCGCCACCGGAATTCCGTCCGTCAACCGCAACGCGGTCGTTCTGGACGCTGAAAAAGTGCAGGCTCCCGAATACGCCGAAAGCTCGGTCAAGGCCGAGACCCCGGTTCTTTCCGACTCCAATCTTTTCGCCCGCACCGGCAAACAGGTCCTTTTCGCCTTCCATGACACCGAAGAGCAGCACAAGGCTTTCGTTTCCTGGTGGAACGGCGTCCTCAAGACCGCAGGCATCGAGACCACCGGCGCCGTCTGGGACAAGACCATGACGACGCTGTCCTATAATGCCGGCGGCAAAGTCATCCGCGAATTCATATCGGACGATCTGGCCTACGACGGCACCAGCGAGGCCGCCATTGCCGAAAGCATGCGCTTCATGGAAGCCCGCCTTCAGGAATCCGGCATGAACGTCATCGCCGACTTCCGCCTTAAATTCGACTTCCTCCGCCCCTCCTACGCGCTTTATTACCTGACGAATCCCGGCGAGAACCAGGACCGCGAAACCCAGCTCCGCGTTCTCAAGCCCGGAGAGGATATAGACTATGACATCCTTGCCAAGGCCGGGGTAAACGTGGTGCGGAAGGAAAACGAATTCACCGCAGCCTACATCGGCCCCATGCTCACCGTTCTTTACAAAGGTTCCAAGAGCGAGGAAGGAATCAACAAGAAGCTGGCCGAAACCGTGTCCTACCTTACCGGAGCCGGCAAGAAGGTCATCGGCACCCGCATCATCAAGCTGGAGCCCAATTCCGTCGGCCTCACCCACGAAGCCCGGATATACTTTTACCAGTAGTCTTTCAAGGTTGTTCGAGATTTTAAAAGCGGTGGCCGGCTTTCAAAAAGCCGGCCACCGCTTTAATTATTAGGCTATAATTATATTAAGGGTTAGGTGTCCTGGTAGATTTTCCGCAGTCTGTGCAGCTCGCTGATGGCGCGTTTTATTTTAAGCCTGCGCTCCAGAACCCAGTCTCCCTTGCCGACTCCCTCTTTGGAAAGCGTGATAATGTACGCGTCGGCGGTTTCCTTTTCAAAACAGCGGAGCAGCAGGTTGTAAGACCTTTCGTTCGCCTCCTGCAGCGTTTCCGCCTGGTGGTGTTTGGGGGTAAGCTTGGCCAGAACGGCCCTGTATTCGGTAATCCGTTTGTCGAACGCCTTTAGGACGGCGACTTTGTCGTGCCTGAATTCATTCATCATATCCTATAAGATACCAAAAGACGCCTCCGCTTTGGAAGTGCCCGGACGGGAGAGTGCCGAGAGATGATAGAAAATGTTCACCGCCCGATAATTCTCTGCGTTGACGATGTCAGCGCCAACCTGAAGCTGCTCAAGGCCATCCTTGAGCCGGGCGGATACGATTTGCGTTTCGCCCAGGACGTGGAGTCCGCCC
>CAYPTM010000367.1:0-2771 GCA_964413345.1 uncultured Elusimicrobiales bacterium | reverse complement strand
CAAAGCGTGGCGGCTAGAAGCAATGCGGCTATGGCCGGGTATATTTTCATCGTTGTCGCGGTGTCAGGCCGCAGCGCTGGATACACTGTCGAATGACAGGATTATTTTGTCGAAGCCGGAAATGGTGAATACTTCAAGGGCAAGGCCGCGCAGTCCGGCCACGCGCACTTCGCCGCCGCCGTTGCGGGCGGCTTTCGCCACTTTCAATATGCTGCGCAGTCCCGCGCTGCTTATGTATTCGCACTTGCCAAGGTCCAGAATAAGTTTTGTCCGCTCTTCACCGGCTATCGCGGCGGCCTCCCGTTCAAATGAGGGAGCCTCTCCCGCGTCAAGTCTCGTGCCGGAAACCAGTATCGTCCAGCCGTTAAGCTCATGTGTCGTCGCCGACATACCCTCTCCTGACTGCCCGTCAGATTCCGCGAAACAGCAGCGCGTATGTGGAAGCCATTTCCTAAATCCCTTTGATGCGGTTGCGCCGCCTGCCGAAAACCACGATAGCGTTTCCAGGTGGATTTATGCGATGGCTTTTAGTGATTCTACAATAAAGAATAGCCTTTTTGTTTCATGACTTTAGTCATATGCTGAAATGCCTGAAGGGACAAAAAATGCGGCACGCTTGAGCGTGCCGCATCGGGTAAAAACCGTGAAGCCTGCAGTTACTGTTTCTGCGAGGAAGGATTGAAACCTAACGTTTCCTGTACGATGAATACGGGACGCCCCTTTATTTCGTCGAAAGTGCGGGCGATGTATTCGCTTATTATGCCAAGCGACAGAAGCTGTATGCCGCTGAGGAATGAAATCAGTATGACCAGAGTGGGATTGCCCCATTTGATGTCGTAATTTATCAGTTTCAGGAAGAGGTATGTGATGCCTAGCAGGAAACTCATCGACGATATGGCGAAACCGAGCATCGAAATGAAGTGGAGGGGGTACTTTGAAAAACCAAGCACGCCGTTGAGCCCGATGCGCAGCGAGCCGATGAACCTGTTGTAGTTGCCCTTGCCCGCGAATCTTGGGTCGCGCTTGTAGCGGACCGCTATCTGCTCGAAACCGACATAGGCCACAAGGCCGCGCAAAAAAGCGTCATGTTCCTTCAATTCACGCAATTTTTCCACTACCCGGCGGCTGAGAAGGCGGAAATCCCCGGTGTTGCGGGGAATGGTCACGTCCGCGATTTTATCGATAAGCCAGTAACCCCAGAAGGCGACGGTGCGTTTGAGCAGCGTTTCGCCTTCCCGGCTGGCGCGCTGTGCGTATACCACGTCATAGCCGGCGCGGTATTTCTCCATCATTTCCGGTATAAGCTCCGGCGGGTCCTGCAGGTCCACGTCCATCACCACGCAGACATCGCCGGTGCAGTAATATATGCCCGCAAGAGTGCAGGCGGGCTGCCCGAAACGGCGGGACATCTTTATCAGTTTTATGCCGGGGTCCTGCTTCCTCCTTTCGATGACTACATCTTCGCTGCGGTCCGTGGAGGGGTCCATGGCGAAGATTATCTCGTGCCTGCAGCCGATGGAGCCGATAACTTTCCTGACGCGCTCAATGAAAACGGGGATGTTTTTTTCCTCGTTATATACGGGGACTACGACTGAAATAAGGCTTCCCTGCGTTCCGTTGTCGGTCACTGCTGTCATCGTATTCGGCTCCATCACTATAGTTTGAAATCTGTCCGGCGCGAAATGCGCGGGAGACTGTCAGTACGGCTTTTCCGCCAGGGCGAAACCTCGGACGCCGAACGGATAGCTCAGTTTCGCTCCCAGGCTGTACTCAAAAGAGCAGAGGCCGTCCATCAGCGCGCTTCTTTTGGTCGTTTCAATCTGCCGGAATGCTTTTTTCTGCTTTTCCGCAAAACTCAGTTTGCCGTAGCGGAGGCGGTTCAGCTTCTTGGTAAGGTAAAAGGCCGGGTATATCATGACGCCTATCGCGTTGGAGAACCTGACTTCAAAACCCGCCGAACGGAGCTTTTCCCGCATTTCATCAAGCGTGTAGCGGCGGACGTGATAATGGATTTCATCGAACATATCATACAGGTTCGGTCCCAGCGGCACGGTAAGGGCCAGCAGGCCTCCGGGCTTGAGCATTTCGCGCATGGAGCGGAGGGCCGCCATGTCGTCCTGTATATGTTCCAGCACGTTGAGGCAGGATATCGCGTCGAAAATGGATTCGCCAACCGGCGCGCGGGTTATGTCCGCCTGAAACAGGGGAATTTTCGGGACCCGCCTGTTGCACTGCTTCAGCCCGGCGGGGAAATAGTCGCAGCCGCAGGCCAGCGCTTCAGGGAATGCGGCCATGACGTCTTCAATCATGTAACCGCTGGAACAGCCCACGTCCATATAACAGGCGCTGTCTTTCCGCAGAGCGGGCCTCAGGTAATCAAGCGTTATGCGGCGATTATAGACGTCGATGAAATGATGCTTGCTCGCGTCCTCCAGGCTCTCCGCCATTTCGTCGGACCAGTTGCCGTCAACACCGGCGCAAAGCCCTGCAAAGGGTATTCTCCGCCCGTCGGAAATCAGGCCGTCGTGATACGATGTTCCGGGCGCTATCTGTGATACAAGGCTTTCATAATCCATAGAAATGATGTCCATTTGGCGCCAAATGCCGGGAGAAGGGTTCCGAAACCGGGATACTGGCATCCTTAAAATCTCTTTCCGTGATTCTACATAATAGGAAAAGGGTTGGGGAATTGCTTAACTCCCGCCGCTGTTTGCCTGTTTGCGGTGAGGGGCAGTATCTTTTCCGCGCCCGGAGCCAGGCGGCTGCCTGGC
>CAYPTM010000366.1:0-2788 GCA_964413345.1 uncultured Elusimicrobiales bacterium | reverse complement strand
GGGACATAGCCAGGCATTTCCTTGATGGGATTAACACCCTGTGGGCTGAAGGTGCGGATGGAAAATTTATCGATTTCCTGCGTGAAAAGGCGCGTGCGGCCGTCGGCGGCAGGGCTGTCATACCTGACGAATACATCCGTGCGGTTTATATACACCCGCATATGGATGAAGATAATTTCGACCTGGACAGGGTGAGCCGTTGCGGCGACCTTGTCCCTGATGAGGACGGCAATATGGTGCCGGCCTGTTCATACAACCTGCTGTACCGTCAGCAGGATGAGCGTTTCTGGGTTGAGCGTTCATCGCCGGAGCAAACGCGTGGGTAATATCTATTCCATGACTATGGCGCTGTGCGGCAAGTGCGGCGAAAAGGTGCGTGCTTCAATAGAGGGGCGGGGCGGGAAGGTATACATGAAGAAGTTCTGCCCGCTTCATGGGGAATCGGAAGTCCTTCTTTCCTCTGACGAAAGCTGGTACGCCGGGAGCCGCGCTTATGTAAAGCCGGGACAGCTGCCGCTTTCTTATGCCACGGAATACCACGGCTGCCCCGATTCGTGCGGATTCTGCGAACAGCATCAGCAGCACGTCTGCCTGCCGGTGATAGAGATCACGTCCGCCTGCGATATGCGATGCCCTGTATGCCTTAAAAATTTTGACAGGCAGTTTTCCTTCTCCAAAAAAGACTTCGCTGCGGCTCTTGGCGCCGTTCTGAAATCAGAAGGAGAATGCCGCGTTATAAACATAAGCGGGGGCGAACCCACCTGCCACCCCGGGCTGGAAGACTTTTTTCGCATTGCAAGGCAGTCCGGTGTCACGCAGATAACGGTTTCAACCAATGGCTTGAGACTGCTTAAGGACGCGGGGATGCGCGCCATGTTCCGGCGGTATGGTGTGATATCCGCCATACAGTTCGATGGTCCCTCTGCCAAAGCCGCTACGGTTCTTCGCGGACGCTCTGGCCTGTATAAAGAGAAAATGCGTCTTTTCCGCCTGCTGGAAGAGGAGGGGAACCGCTACTCCCTGGTTTGCACTGTGGCCAGGGGACTGAACGATACGGATATCCCTTCAATAACGGATTTTTTCTTCCGCTCCCGTGCGTTGAGCATCATGTTCCAGCCGGTGGCGCTTGCGGGAAGGGGGACAGGGCTGAAAGCGGAATACCGACTGACAACAGACGAAGTCGTTCGCATGCTTGGAAAGAGCCCTTATGTCGGCAAAGATGATTTCAACCCGCTGCCATGTTCCCATTACGCCTGTTTTGCGCTTTCATACTATCTGGCATCCAGTGACGGCGAATTCCTGAGCCTGAAAGAACTGATGGGGCGTGATTTCTATATTGAAAGCATTACAAACAGGACGCTTCCGGGGCTGGATAAAACCGCTTTTGCAAAGATAAAGGGCCGTATTTATGAGTTGTGGAGCGTCGCAGACAGCGGCAATGCAAATGCCGCGGTCCTGCAGCGTATAAAGCGCATATTGGTGGAAATTGAATCCTCTGGGTTCTCTCCGCGCAGGGCGCTGGATGCCGGCATAGATTCGATGAAGGCCATATTTATCCATTCTTTTATGGATAGAGACACTATGGACCTTTCACGCCTTGTAAAATGCTGTAACCCTTATGCACAGGCTGACGGCAAACTTGTTCCAATATGTGCCCATAATGTGTTCCGCCAGGCAAACGGCAACCGTCGCCGTGACGCTGAAGGAAAATAAAACGGATGACAGTTTATACCAGAGGCAGACACATAGAGTGGTAATAGAAGAAAAGCGAGGGCAATAATAAGCATGGAGCTGTGCCCATGTGTCACAAATTGAGCACAGCCCCGTCTTAAAATCGCTACCCGGACCGACATCTAACCAGGGACAATAAATTCCTTTGGACCTGTCGGTGGTCGGGAACATGAAAAATCAGGTCTTGCTCTGGGACACTATCCCAATGTGATGCACCCCTTTAAGTCAATCAGTTCGAACAGTAGTTATCTGTCCTGCGTAAGTCTTCCCCACGCGAGTGGGGGTGTTTCCATTGATGCGTAACATCCATTCTTCGCCTATCTTTCTGAGTGGTTCAAAAAATGTACATTCAGGTGCTATGAACAGAATATGGTGGTAGGTGCCAGCGCGAACAGCCAACACCTGTTAGGCGAAGCAGTTGATTCCCATATAAAGGGCATAACGTTTGAGGACTCGTTCGACTGGCACGAGTCAAGAATTCCGTTCTGGCAGTTGATAGACGAACGCAGAGGCGGAGGAAGATGGCTGCATGCTAGCATGGGCGGCAGACGGGAAATGCTGGTGTTTCGTAATTGGGAGTAGTCCGGTTGGCTTGAGGACAAAAAAGGAGCCCTGCCTGGCTCGACACAGCCGTGCTCTACTTGCTACGGGGGAGAGCCATTCAGGACCTAAAGATAGGATAGCTTCCCCGGAGCTCGATGTTAATAGTACGGAGCTTTGAAATAAAAAACAGGAGACAATAAGGAAAGCGAGGAAGTCCGCAAGAAAAATGAGAATGGCAAGATACAGACTGAAGTGAAGCAGCGCGCACTCGCTATAATGCATCCGCGCGAGGTTGCCGGCGATTACCTGTTGTCCGGAATGGTCTACTGCGGCAAATGCGGGGCCAACCTGGCCTGCGGGCATGGGTACAGCGCATCGACCTGGACAAGCCGGGAGGGGGGCATATAAAATACAAACTGTCCAGCGTGCCGAGGGGCCGGTTGTCTGATTGGCAGGGAAAATTTCAGGGCGTTGGCGTATTTGCCGCCGAATTTGGATTTAAGGAAAGAAAGAT
>CAYPTM010000365.1:0-2806 GCA_964413345.1 uncultured Elusimicrobiales bacterium | reverse complement strand
CATGCGGGTTTAACGCGCCGCAGGAAGGAGACTATCGTGTCGCCGTATTTTTCCTCGCGGAAGCACTCCAGCCCCTTCGGGGCGGTGAATTTCTCGTTCTGGTGGTGCTGGGCCACGATTAGGCCGGTTTCGGACAGCAGTTGTCCTTCCGCCACGGAGTCCAGCGTCCTTTGCGTGAAGTAGAGGGGTTTGTTGTTCTTGTCCCGGTAGGGGGGGCCCATGAAAATGAGGTCGAACCCCTCTTCCGTGCAGTGGCGCTTCACCCAGGTGACGCCCTCCAGGATGTCGGCCTTCAGTGTCTTGCCTTTGTCCGTGAAGCCAAGGTTTTCAAGATTGCGGGTGATGGCCTTCAGGCACGCTCCCTCGCGCTCCACGAAAACAACCCTCTGCGCTCCTCGCGAGAGGGCCTCAAGACCCACGTTGCCCGTGCCGGCGAAAAGGTCCAGCATGTGGCTGCCGGGGATGCGGGGCTTGATTATGTCGAACACGCTCTGTTTGATTCTGTCTGAAATCGGTTTGACGGGCAGCTTCTCGGAAACGCTGAATATCTTCCGGCCGCGCGCGACGCCTGCTATTATTCTCATATTTCATTCCTCAGCTTATTATTATAGAATAAATGCTGTCATGCGAGGCGAGGAAAAGGTTGATATCCTGGTCGTTGACGACGACGCGGTCGCTGGCCAACTGACGAGGGATCTCCTCGCCGAGGCCGGTTTTTCCGTTTTCCTCCTGAAGAAATCCCTCGACGCCATACCGACCATAAAGCGCAAGCGCCCCTCTCTCGTCCTGCTGGACATAATGGCCGGGCCCATAAACGGGCTCCGCCTCTTAAAGCTTATAAAGGCCAACCCGGAAACCAAGGGTTCCCGCGTGGTCATAGTCAGCCAGAAGGCGTTCGATTTCGAAAAGCAGGAAGCTTTCCGCCTCGGGGCGGAGGCGTTCATCGCCAAGCCGTACAATGTGGATACTTTCGCCCCGCAAATCAACCATATGCTTGCCGGCAACAGGCAGAATCTAGTGGAGATGTATCATCCTATGGAACCTGAATCCATGCAGGAAACCGCCAGTTCCCGCCCGGAAGTGAGGGAAGGGGAGATAAAGATAAGGATATGGGGCCACAGGAGCCAGCCCGGCCTCATTCCTGACACCCCGTCAGTCTACGGCCGCCAGACGCCGTGCGTCTCGGTGGAGACTCCGTCGACAATGGTCATACTCGACGCCGGCACCGGCATCATCCGTCTGGGCGAGGCGCTGGCCGGACATTCCCATCCCAAGGACATGTGGCTGCTGCTTTCCCATTTCCATCTCGGCCATATAGGCGGCCTGCACGCTTTCGAGCCCGCATACGCCCCCGGTTTCACTCTTCGCATCGCCGGTGCGGCCGATTCCGAAAAGCGTTTCAAGGACAATCTCGGCGGACTGTTCTACTCGAACCCTTACTGGACGCAGCGCCATCCCCGCGCCCGGCTTTTTATGTACGAGCTGACCGAGGATTCCTACGATTTGTCTCCCGACGTTAAGCTTGCGGTGCTGTACGCCAACCATCCCACTTCAACGCTGGCCTTCCGCCTCACCTGCGGCGGCCGGAAGATAGTCTACGCGCCGGACAGCCAGGTGCCGCTTGAACCCACCGCGATGGAAGAGTATGCGGACCGTCTCGCGGCGTTCGCGCAGGGTGCGGATGTCCTTTTCCATGACGCCACGTTCACCGACGCCGACGCGGCCGCCCGCGTCGCGGAAGGGCACAGCGGCGTTTCCGCCGCGGTCACCTTCGCGGCTGAAAAGGCTCATGCGCGCAAGCTGATTCTTTTCCACACTCATTCCTCGTACAGCGACAAGACGCTGGACTCCATGATGGCCCAGGCCGCGCGGCTTATTTCCGAAAACCGCTGGCCCCTGCTCTGCGAACTGGCGAGGGAAGGCGCGGAGATAACGCTGGAGACGGAAGTCCCCGCGGTCTGAACCGGTGTTTTGAAATGAAAGCGGCCCCCCTGAAAAGGGGGGGCCGCTTTTGTTTTTGATAAACGGTTTTTACAGCGCGACCCTGCGTTCGAAAGTCGAGATGATTTCCCCGACTTCAGTGGTTTTCTTCGCCTTGAGGAGCTTCTTCCGCAGGTTGATGTTGGAGAGCAGGCCGGCCAGCTGTTGAAGCGTGCGAAGCTGGAACGAGGGGTCCCCGAACGGCGTCAATATAAGGAAAACCATTCTCACGGGTTCCTTGTCCAGGCAGGGGAATTCCACCCCGCGCGGTATGCGCCCGAAAGCTATTAGCGGCTCTTTTATGGAGGCGATTCTGGCGTGGGGGAAGGCTGCTCCCTGTCCAAGCGCGCAGGAAAGCAGTTTCTCTCTCTGTTCCACAAGCGTCCAAGCCTCTTCCAGGTCGAACACCGGTTTCGCGGCGTGGAGTTTTTCCAGCAGGGAGCGCAGTATGGCAAAGCGGTCGCCGGGAGGTATCTCCAGCTCGCTCGCTTCCGGAACGTAGGCTTTGGTCAGCAGTGTCTGGCCCGTTGTCTCGCTTTCGTCGCGTATTTCCCCGACCAGCTCCTCCAGCACGTCTTCCAGCGTCAGTATGCCGGTCAGTTTCCCTTCCGCGTTGCGCACGAGCGCCATATGCATGCGCTTTTCCTGGAATTCCTTGAGGGCCTTCTCCAGCGGGGTGCTTTCCTGCAGCACCACCGGTTTTTTCATCAGTTTCCTGAGGTCGGGCTTCTGCGGCTCGGTCAGCCCGGAGAGGGCTATGTCTTTCAGCAGGACAATGTTCTCCGCATCATCCAATGTTTTCGAGTAGACCGGATAGCGGGAGAAG
>CAYPTM010000364.1:0-2825 GCA_964413345.1 uncultured Elusimicrobiales bacterium | reverse complement strand
TTCCTCGAACGGGGCCGAGGGCTGGCCTATGTTCCAAAGCGATTTCTGCGTGTAGGCTACGTAGGCCGGAAAGTAATTCCGCTTGAAAATATAAAGATCGGGTTTCAGCACGCTGAACTTCATGCTCAACTGGAACTTCGCCTGCGAGGCCTTGTTCCACGGCCAGTTGTTGATGGCGAAGTAATTTGTCTTGTAGGTGGAAACCGGGCTTGTGCTTTCGTTGCCGGGCGCCGTGGCGGTGGAAGTGGCTGATGCGACACTTTCGGTTTGCGGGGGTGTGGCGGGTGCAGGTGCTTCTTCCGCGAAAGAATGGATGGGGAACAGTAATGCCGCTGCGAGTATGATATTCTTCATGCTGTCTCCGGTCGAAATTTTCCGGAATGGCGCTTCCCCACCCGGGAGCGCCATCCGGCGTCATGTGTTACAAGTTTACGCTATTTCTGCCCGTCCAGACAACGTGCCCGCGCGGCGCGGGGGTTTTTGCGGAAAAGAAAGGCCCGCCTTGCGGCGGGCTTTCTGGTGCACTGTGTTTGTTTGAGTCAGGAATTATTTGGTGGCTCAGCTATTTCCCATCGGTGGATATGCAATAGGAACGTTTGTCCAGTTTGTTGTCCCTATATAACGCGCACTTGTCGCACATGCAGCCCTTGTCTTTGGTTATGCATTTGCTCTTTTCGAAAGCGCAAAACATTCCTTCCAGATGTTCCGCCTTGCCAAGCCCTTTAACCAACGCCTTTAAATTTCCCGGCATGCTTTTCCCCATGCAGGAGAAGGTGTATGTGGGACATTTCATACAGATGCACTTCATCAGGTTCGGCAGAGTTTTTCCTATTGTGCTCATGCTGGGGATTCTCTTTCCGGTCAGGCGCCTTGGCTCGGTCCGCGAACAGTCTGGAATTTTTTCCTTAGCAGCATCGCAAGTGTTTTGGCTTCCGTCTGCATTCTCTTTACTTCCATCTTGTTGACACCCAATTCCCGCTCAACATGATGTAGATGGTTGCTCAGTTCCATATTCGCTTTTACCAGAGCTTTTTGGATTGGCAGGTTGGAAGTTTTTTTGAAGGCTTTTCCAATTTGGTTTTTGAGGTTGATCGCTTCTCCTGCTTTCATCTTGAGCAGTGCTGCGACTTTCAGGTTTTTTTGGCTGATCTCCTGCAGGAGAGTCTCCAGCCTTTTCCTCAATTCTCTTACTTCGCCGTCTGTTATCACCTGCGCCTTATCCTTATGCGGCCAGCGTTCCTGTGCGTTCGAGTGTATTCCTTTGCCTGGTTTCTTTTGCATTTCCCTTCTCCTTCTCTTTTGATTGTTGTCTGTAGGGCATATGGAACGGAAAGTTGTTTCTCTGCATTACTGGTTACATTTCGGATTTATTCGAATCATCCGTCTGTTGCCCGGAATAGACCTTTCGCTGCTTGATGGCAATCTCTTTATGCTTGGTGATGCAGTGATCCAGCTTATTGGAATTTTGAGAGTGTGGCTCGATTGTTCCGCCAGTCATCATGGTGTAAGACCAATCAAAACCAGCCGTACTAATAATTCCATATTGTACCTCCATTTGTATCATATACCTTATGAGGCGAAATAACTAGTTAAATGTAGCTATAGAAGGCATGGCTAGATGCTGTTGTGCAAATGGCGCATAATCTTTTCTAAGTAATATAGCCGAGCATGAATCCATTATCCTGATATATGCAAAGGCCCGCCTTACGGCGGGCCTTTTGGCTGTCCAAACCTCTTTTCCGGCTTACTGTTCCTGCATGAACGGATAGCCGTAATCCTGCGGGGGGACGAAGTTTTCCTTTATCGCCCTGGGCGAAACCCAGCGCAGCAGGTTTATCATGCTGCCCGCCTTGTCGTTGGTTCCGCTCGCCCGCGCGCCGCCGAAGGGCTGCTGCCCTACAACCGCGCCGGTGGGCTTGTCGTTGATGTAGAAGTTGCCGGATGCGTTTTCCAGCGCCTTCGCCATCTTGACTACGGCCTGCCTGTCCTGCGAGAATATGGCCCCGGTCAGCGAATACGGGGAAGTCCTGTCGCAGAGGCGCAGGGTTTCGTCCAGCTTGTCGTCCTCGTAGACGTAGACCGTGAGAACGGGGCCGAATATCTCCTCGGAGATGGTCTTGAAGTCCGGTGTTTTGGCCTGTATGACCGTGGGCTCCACGAAATAGCCGGTGGTGTCATCGCAGTTACCGCCCCAGAGTATTTTGGCGTCCTTGGAGGACTTCGCGAAGTCTATGTAGCCCTTTATCGTGTCGAACGCGCCCCTGTCGATGACTGCGTTGACCAGATTGCGGAAATCCTCCGCCGGGCCCATGCGTATGGTCTTTATCTGGGCGTCCAGCATCTCCTTGAGCTTGTTCCACTTGGAGTGGGGGATGTACGCGCGGCTGGCAGCGGAGCATTTCTGGCCCTGGAATTCGAAAGCGCCGCGTGTGCAGGCCGTGGCCAGCGCCGCGAGGTCCGCCGAGGGATGGGCGAATATGAAGTCCTTGCCGCCGGTCTCTCCGACCAGGCGGGGATAGGTCTTATATTTCGCTATGTTCTGGCCCACCGTGGCCCACATGCCCTGGAAGACGGCGGTGGAGCCGGTGAAGTGTATGCCGGCAAGGTGCGGGTCGGCCAGGACGGGATTTCCCACTTCGCCGCCGGAGCCGGGGACCATGTTTATCACGCCGTCGGGCAGGCCCGCTTCCCTGAGAAGCTGCATGACGAAGTAGGCCGCGTATACCGCGCTGGAGGCGGGTTTCCACACCACCGTGTTGCCCATGATGGCGGGGGCGGTGGGCAGGTTGCCGGCGATGGAGGTGAAGTTGAACGGCGTCACCGCG
>CAYPTM010000363.1:0-2829 GCA_964413345.1 uncultured Elusimicrobiales bacterium | reverse complement strand
CAAGCACCGCAATCTTCCCCTTTATCAGGCCGGAGTCCAGCAGGAGCTGCGGTACTTTGGTTGATTTTCCCGAGCCGGGAGGGGAGGAAATGACTATGCGGCGGCTCTTGCGGGCCGCGGATAAAAGCTGTTCCCTGCTGCGGATGATTGGAAGCTCTGCCACTATATTAATATTATCCTAATATGTGGGGGCGGCACAAATAGGATTATTTTTCATATAATTATACGTGCGCCGGAAAACCGCCCGCGCTAATCTTAGGCCGTACAGGCAGATTTATCGTGACGACAAAAAATGGGGAGCCTATCTCAAAGGCTCTTGAAGAAAAGCTTATAGCAATGGCCGTAAAGGCGCGCGCCAACGCCTATTGTCCCTATTCCAAATACCAGGTTGGCGCGGCAGTCCTTACCGAGGACGGGACCTTTTATTCCGGCTGCAACATAGAAAATGCCTCTTTCGGGCTCACCGTGTGCGCCGAGCGCACCGCCATGCAGAAGGCGGTCAGCGAGGGCGCCAGAAAGCTTTCCGCCCTGGCGGTGGCGGCCAAGTCATCCAAGCCCTGCGGCGCCTGCCGGCAGGTAATGGCCGAATTCATGCCTTCGACCGCGCCGGTCTTCCTGGTCAATATAGCTGAAGACGAATCCGTTAAGATAATCAGGACCACGGTCGGGCATCTTCTGCCCCGCGCTTTCAATCCGAGCGAGGCCGAGCTTTAATCCCTTCGCCATCCGAATCATAAGGAGCTGATTTATGGACATGAACACTGTCGGAGAAGTCACAAAGTGGATAAAGGAAACCGACCTGGCCGAGGTTGTCTACCGCAAGAATGGCCAGGGTTTCGAAATCCGCACCGAGGACGCCCCTCTCAAGGCGGCTCTGCCCTCCTGCTCCTACTCTCCCGTCGCCTCGCCGGCGGTGGGTATTTACCGTTCCGCCGACGCGGGCAAGACCCGCAAGTTCGGCGAGGGGACCCTTGTCCACCCCGGCGACGAGCTCGGCTACGTTGAAGTGCTTTCCGAAAAGAAACCCGTCACCTCCTCCGCCAAGGGCTACATACGCATAATCGCCGTGGAAGACGGCAAGCCCGTGCAGTACGGCCAGCCTTTGTTTTTCCTGGAACTGGCTTAATTTCCGCCGTTTTTGACGGAGGCTTATAAATGACTCAGTTTACCAAGGTCCTCATAGCCAACAGGGGCGAAATAGCCCTTCGCGTCATTCGCACCCTGCGCGAGATGGACATAAAGTCTGTCGCGGTTTATTCCGAGGCGGACCGCACCAGCATGCATGTACGCGAGGCGGACGAGGCCGTCTGCATAGGCCCCGCCCCGGCGCGCGGCAGCTATCTGGACAGGAACGCCATCATCTCCGCCGCTCTCAATACCGGCGCGCAGGCCATCCATCCCGGGTACGGTTTCCTCAGCGAAAACAGCGATTTTTCCAAGGCGGCTTCGGACGCGGGGCTGGTGTTCATCGGTCCCAAGCCTGAATCCATAGAGCTGCTGGGCTACAAGTCCACCGCGCGTGCGCTGGCGACCAGCCACGGCGTTCCCATCACTCCCGGCACGAGGGACTGCGTCGGCAAGGATTTCGAGAAGGAGGCCGCCAAGGTCGGCTATCCCCTCATGATAAAGGCCGCGGCCGGAGGCGGCGGCAAGGGCATGCGCATTGTGCGCGAACCTTCCCAGCTCAAGCATGAGCTGCATATGGCACAGAATGAAGCCCGTGCCTCCTTCAGCGATGACGGGGTCTATTTCGAACGTTATGTCGAACGCCCCCGGCACGTGGAGATACAGATAGCCGCGGACCAGCATGGAAACGTGGTCGCTTTCCCGGAGCGTGACTGCTCCGTCCAGCGCCGCCACCAGAAGCTGGTGGAGGAATCCCCTTCTCCCGCGGTCAGCCACGGCCTGCGCCAGAAACTCGCGGCGGCGGCGGTGAACCTCGTAAAGGCGTCAAAATACTACGGCGTCGGCACGGTGGAGTTCCTGCTCGACCGGGACGGCAATTACTATTTCATGGAAGTGAACACCCGCCTTCAGGTGGAGCATCCGGTGACGGAACTGGTGACCGGGATGGACCTGGTGCGCGAGCAGATAATAATAGCCCAGGGCGGCGAGCTGACCGTCACCCCTGAAAAGGCGCTCAAGATTTACGGCCATGCCATAGAGCACCGCATCAACGCGGAGGACCCGGACCGCAGTTTCGCTCCGTGCCCCGGCCTTGTCACCGAGTGGTGCGTTCCCGGCGGCCCCGGTGTCCGGGTGGACACCCATGTTTACGAGGGTTACACCATCCCCAGCTATTATGACAGCCTTATGGCCAAGCTGGTACTGTGGGCTCCGACCAGGGACCTTGCCATGCAGCGCGGCCTGCGCGCCCTCCGCGAATTCCATGTCGGCGGTGTAAAGACCACCATACCGTTCCACCAGAAGATTCTCCAGAACGCCGAATTCCTGTCCGGACAGGTGGACACCGGCCTTATCGGCCGCATGGCGGAGGCGGAACTGGCCTCCGCCGCGCGTAAATGACCGGCGCGGCCTCCAAGATTGTCTCGCGCCGCGCGCTGTGCCGCTGGCGAGCCGCTCTCGCCGCTAAAGGCGTGAAAGTGGTGTTTACAAACGGTTGCTTCGACATACTCCACAAGGGGCACGCCGTATTGCTTGAGAAGGCGCGCCGTCTGGGAGGAGCCCTTGTGGTTGGGCTCAATTCCGACAGTTCCGTCCGCAGGCTGAAAGGTCCGGCCCGCCCGCTCAACTGCGAGGCTGACAGGGCTTTCGTGCTGGCTTCGCTCGCGGCGGTGGACCGTGTCTGTATCTTCGGGGAGGATACTC
>CAYPTM010000362.1:0-2848 GCA_964413345.1 uncultured Elusimicrobiales bacterium | reverse complement strand
AATTGAAAGCCCTTTTTGAGTCCATACTGGAAAAACTGCCCTATCTCTCCTCCCCGGAGGAAAACTACGGCCTTGCCGTGACCGCCCTGCTTGCCGGCACCAGCGACGCCATAGACAGCGCCGCCGAACAGGCCACCATACGTAAGAACAGGGAGGAGATGCACCGCAAGCTGAACGCCTACGGCTGGTTCAGCGGCTACGCCTCCGACCTCGCGGAAAAATATTTCCCCGGCAAGGACGCGGAAACGCTGATAAAGGAATTCGAGGATATGCTGGAGAAGCTGCCGCACGCGGTAAAGCCTAAGGACAACTACCAGCTGGCGGTGAAAGTACTGCTAGGCAGAATATCCTTTGACGAGGCCAGGCGCCACGCAGAACTGAAAGTGCGCGTGGGCCGGGCGCTGTGGGGAGCGCACTACGTGGAAACGCTGTCCGAAGGCTATCTGGGCGCGCGCCCGGCGGAATCGCTTTTCGATTTTTACGACCAGAGCTTTACCAAGTACAAGGCGTGGTCCTCTTCCCCTCAGCTTCACAAGCTCACCGCCGCCATACTGGTGGACGAGCTCAACGGCGGGCTGGAAAAAAGCGCCGCGCAACTGCTGCTTCAGCTGCTGGAAACCGGCCTGCCCTGCGACAAGGCCGAAGCCCTGCTTGAAGTCGCTAAAAGCGGGCGCTTCGGCTCCATCGACATCCCGCAGGCCGTGGAAAAATACAAAGCGAAAGCCGCGTCGGACAAGGACGCGGCCTTCACGGAAATCAAGTCGCTGCTGGAACTCCTCCGGCAGTAGCCCCTAGAACTCCAGCGACGTTCCCATCTCCGGGCAGGAGACCGAAGCCTTAACCTCGGTCTTCAGGACCTGCTCGAATTCTTCCTGCGCCATACGTTCGCCGTGCACAAGCGCGATGTGTTTTGGCAGGGTCTTGAAGGACTTTACATAGGTCAGCAACTCGTTTTTATCCGCGTGCGCGCTATATTCATTTAACACCTGCACGCGGGCCTTCACGTTTATGGGCATGCCGTATATGGGCACTTCCGTCCGGCCCTCCACCAGCGCGCGGCCCAGCGTACCCTCGGCCTGGAAACCCACTATAAGAACAAGATTCTCGTGCCGGCCAAGGCTGTTGCGCAGATGGTGCAGAACGCGCCCGCCTTCACACATCCCGGAAGGCGAGATTATGACCATCGGCACACGCATCTCGTTCAGCTTCATCGACTCCTTCTGGCTGGCCACATAGTGAACCCAGCCTTTGCCGAACGGGTCGGACTTCTTCGCCAGCTTGTGAAAATCCTCGTCCAGCAGATCGCGGTGCTTGGAGAAAATGGCCGTGGCCTTCTCCGCCAGGGGGCTGTCCACGTAGACCGGCATGTTCGGAATCTTGCATTCCAGATGCAGACGCTCCACCGTGCTGGCCACCTCCTGCACGCGGCCCACCGCGAAGGCGGGTATTATGACCTTTCCCCCGCGCGCGGCGGTATCGATAAGAGCCTGCGCGAGACGCTTGTCCGCGCCCTCAAGCGGGGCATGGAGCCGGTTTCCGTATGTGGTTTCCAGCAACAGCATGTCCGGGCTGCCTGACGGGATGGCCGGGTCGTTGAGGAGAGCCATGTTCTTCCGGCCAAGGTCTCCGGTGAAAAGCAAAGTTTTGCGGACCCCGTTTTCCTGCCAGGCCAGTTCTACCTGGCAGGAACCGAGAATGTGCCCGGCCTCGGTAAGGCGGGCCTGTATGCCGGGAACCGGCTCGAACCACTTGTCCATTTCCACGCCCTTGACTATGCCGTAACACTGCTGGACGTCGGAAGAGGAATAGACGGGGCTGATACGGTTCTTGGGATTCTTCTTGTTGAAGAACTCCACGTCCTTTTCCTGCAGCTTGGCGGAATCCTCGAGCAGTATCATCACCAGGTCGGCCGTGGCTGGAGAGCAGAAAACGTTTCCTCCGAACCCTAGCTTTACCAGAAGCGGAATGTTCCCGCCGTGGTCCATATGCGCGTGGGAAAGTATGACCGCGTCCACTGTCTTGGGGTCGAACAGGAATTTCCTGTTCTTGGCGTCCGCCTCGCGGCGGTGTCCCTGAAACTGTCCGCAGTCCAGCAGTATCCGCCTGCCGGCGGCCTCAATCAAGTGGCGTGAGCCAGTCACTTCCCTGGCCGCTCCGCAGAAGGTTATCCTAGCCATTGCGCTTCTCCTCGGTACCATTATCAAGAATTTTTTTGTCCGCGTGCCGCGCCTCAGTGAAGCGGGCGCGGATGTATGAAGCCCGGAACACATCCCTTTCCGCTACGGGGAGCTCCCCGCAGGAAAGGGCCATGCGTCCGTCCTGCACGTCGCGCAGCAGTGAACAGAGCAGCCCCATGCGCGCGGGAAGGCCCATATTGAGGCAAATGCCGAGCCTGACGTTGGATATATGGCCGGCCGCCTCCTGAAAACTCATCATGCGCGCATGCTCCAGCGCGCCAAGCGAACGCCACACCTCGTCCGCGAAGCGGGGATGGCGTTCCCCTCCAGAAATCCACAGGCGGGCCTCTCTCTCGGCCGCGCAGAGAAGGCGAACACCAGCCTCGAGGCACTGGGCGGATTCCGCCTCGCTTATGCCCATGGTCACGGAATTGGAAACCAGGAAAAAACCGCCTGAAAGTTCAGGGTCTTCCCCGAAAACCGGCTGGGCCCGCACTTTCATGTTGGCAAGGGTTTTGACCGCCGTGGCTATTCTGCCCGCCTTCACCAGCCCGGCCAGATGCAGCAAACAGGAGGCCTCAAGCCCCGTTCCCGCCCGGGCCGATCGAGCACACAAAAAACCAAGCTCCTCGTCCCAGGCGTATTCCATTGCCTGCCCTATGCCGTCGTCA
>CAYPTM010000361.1:0-2853 GCA_964413345.1 uncultured Elusimicrobiales bacterium | reverse complement strand
CCAACGGTACGGCGGAGGCGCCCAGCGAGAGGGAGGGAACGGGGTTGAGAGGTTTCTTGACGCCGGCCTTGCGCGCCACCTCCACCACGGTGGTCGGGCCCAGCTTGTCTATCAGGCGGACGGATATGAGGTTGCGCGACTGCTCAAGCCCGCGCCGGAGCGTTATCTTTCCCAGGAACTTGCTGTCGAAATTGTTAGGCACCCATATCTGGAAATCCTTGTTGCCCACGAAAGGCTGTGTCGCTAGGTCTATGGAGTACTGGTCCGTCGCGCCTTCGAACAGCCGCCAGTCCCTTCCGTCGAAATAGAAGGCCATCGGGATGTCGTCTTCCATCGTGGCGGCGGTCATGCCGCTCTGGACGGCGGCCATCCAGACGAAAGGCTTGAAGGTGGAACCGGGCTGGCGCATGGCCTGCGTGGCGCGGTTGAACTGCGTTTCCCGGAAATCTCGCCCGCCTATCATGGCCCTTATCGCGCCGGTCTTCACGTCCTGTATGATGAACGCGCCCTGAAGGCGCAGGGGTTTGGCGTCGTCGCCTTTTCGCTTGGCGCGCTCCTTGTTCACCTCGTCGTCAATGGCGGCCAGGCGTCTTTCGTAATATTCCTCGGCGGATTTCTGCCACTGCAGGTCCAACGTGGTGTAGATGCTCATGCCGCCGCGCCAGAGCTGGTCCCCGTACTTGGGCTCAAGCTGCTGGCGGACGTATTCCACGAAATAGGGGGCCTGGGTGGCCACCGCGGTGGGCTTGCGGGCCGGAACCGGTTCCTTGTTGGCGGCGTCCTTCTCGGCTTTTGATATGTAACCTTCCTCGTACATCCTGTTCAGCACGAGGGAGCGGCGCCATTTAGCTTTTTCCTGGCTGGCGAAAGGGGAGAACGAGCCGGGTGACGGTATCAGCCCGGCCAGCATGGCGCATTCCGAAAGGTTCAGTTCGCTTATCTCCTTGCCATAGTAATACTTTGAAGCCGCCGCCACGCCGTAATAGCCGCCGCCGAAGTAAATCTGGTTGAGATAGAACTGCAGTATTTCCTGCTTGCTGAAGCTTATTTCTATTTCCATGGACAGAAGGGCTTCCCTTATCTTCCTTATCCATGTTTTTTCGGGGGTCAGGAATATCAGTTTGGAAATCTGCTGGGTGATGGTGGAGCCGCCCTGCGCTTTGCGGCGGTATATAAGGTCGTTCACCAGCGCGCGCGTTATGCCTTTTGGCGACACGCCGTAATGCGTCTTGAACTGGTCGTCCTCCATGGCGACGACGGCGTTCTGCATGTCCAGCGGTATTTTTGAAAGAGGCAGGAAGGCGCGGCGTTCGGCTGAAAACTCTGCCACGAGCTGGTTGTTGGAGTCGAACACCCGGGTCGTGAGCGAGGGTGTATATTCCTCAAGCTGGTGTATGGGGGGGAGGCCGGAAATGATGACGCGCGCCACCACGCAGCCGACGACCACGAGCAGGGCCACGAAGCCCATGACCATGTACGATATTCTGCGCAGGGGATGTGCCGAGCCCCAGAATTCCTTCAGCGCTTCAAGCAGCCTGTTGTGCATTTCCGTCGGTTTCCTCAGTTACTATTATACAAAAGAGAGGGGGCCTCAGCGGACGGTGTTCCTGTAGGCGAAGAGGGTCCGCTTCGCCGCAGCGGCGTGGTCGGCAATGGGACGGGGGTAGATGCCGGGAGGGATTTTTCCGGGGGCGAGTATGTCGCCGGGCGGTACATCCTCCAGTTCCGGCACCCAGCGTTTTATGTACTCGCACTCCGGGTCGAAGCGGCGGGCCTGAAGCCAGGGATTGAATATGCGGAAAAAAGGCTGCGCGTCGCATCCCGTGCCGGCGCACCACTGCCAGTTGCCGTTGTTTACGGCGGGGTCGTAGTCCGCCAGGCGTTCCGCGAAATATTTTTCGCCTGTCCGCCAGTCCACCATAAGGTCCTTTACCAGAAAGGTCGCGGTTATCATCCTTATCCTGTTGTGCATGAAGCCGGTGGCGTTTAGCTCCCGCATGCCGGCGTCCACTATCGGAAAGCCGGTTTTCCCTTCTTTCCACGCCTTGATGGCGGAGGGGGAGTTTTCCCATTTCAGTCCGCCGAATTTTTCCCTGAAAGGCGCTCCGAATACCGGCGGGAAATGATAGGCGATATGTATGAAAAAGTCCCGCCAGCAGAGTGCCCTGATAATCGGATGGTCCTGTCCGAGCGCGGCGGCGCAGGTATGCCAGGCCTGTCTTGGGGAGACCGTGCCCGCCTTGAGATGTGGCGACAGCCCTGTCGTATGTCCTAGTGCCGGATAGTCCCTGTCTTCCCTGTAATTGGCGAAAGAGGGCATTGCCGAGAGTATGGCCCGCGCTTCCTGTGTCGTGTCCCGCTTCTTTGATGGTACGGGTGGATTTCCTGCAAGCGGCAGTTCCGCCGCTTTCACGTCGGCGAAAACCAGTCTTGGCGGTGAGTCCGGAAAAGAAGGCGGGCGTTGCCCGCATTTCCTGAAGAATGCTGTGAATACGGTATATGGATGGCCCTCTCCTGTCAGCACTGAGCCCGGAGGGTAGAGGTTGAGGTCGTCCGTGATTATGGTTTCTGCGCCGGTTTCCGCGCAGGCTTTTTTTATGGCTTCATCGCGCTTGCGGGCAAAAGGAGTATAGTCGGCGTTGAAGAAAACGGCGTCAGCTTTGACCGTCCGGACCAGTCTTGGTATTTCGGATTCGGCCTTTCCTTCAAGCAGAAGGAGCTTTCCGCCCCGCTTTCGTATATCTTTCTCCAGCGCCGCAAGCGCGTTCAAAAGGAAGTCGAAGGCCGGTCCGCCGAAGTAGGGGTTATTTTGCTGATTTGCCTGCCGCGGGTCAAATATAAAGACAGGCAGGA
>CAYPTM010000360.1:0-2855 GCA_964413345.1 uncultured Elusimicrobiales bacterium | reverse complement strand
TAGGCCTTCCTCCCGCCTTCCTCCCGCCATTCTCCGTCGGGCTTGGCGGTCCCGGCCTTCAGGAAGCGGTAGACCTGTCTGGAGTCTACGGATATTATCTCCCCCCCGCAGGAGCGGCAGAGGGCTATGGCCAGTTCGGTTTTGCCGCAGGCCGTAGGCCCCATTATTACTATGGGCTTACGGCCTGCAATGTCGGATAGCATCGGGGAGCGGTTACTTCTTCCCGCCCTTGGTTTCCTTGGCGCCGGAGAAGAGCTCTTCGTCTTTCTGCGGCTTGTTGCAGAGGAACTGGCACTTGCAGTTGGGGACGCACACTTCCGGCAGGCGGAGCTCTATGCGCGTCTCGCAGTCGTAATAATCCTCGGCCATGGCGTTGATTTTCTCGCACGCGGCGTGGCTGATTTCCGTGAAGGCTATGCCGAAGGTGTATACGCCGCCCTTGCCCTTTATCCAGGGAATGCGGCCTTTCACGTGCGTCTTGCCGAGGCCGGGCAGTTCAAGGTGAAGGTCCAGCATCCCGTTCTTGGGCGGTTCGGCGAAAGCGGTCAGGCGCATGCCGCCGGCGGAAAGGTTGGACATTATGGCGGGCACCAGCAGGGGCTTGCCTTTGTGGGCGGGGTCTTCAAACGCGAGGTCCACCGGTTCCACTATCCCGTGTATTATCGGCAGGCGGGCATGTTTTCTTCTTTCCGTAAAATTCTCTGATTTTTTCATGGGAGTATCCTCGCTTTCAGTGACATTTCCTCAACGCCGGTGACAAACGCTTTCCGCATCTCTCCCGGCCTTGCGCCGCTTTCGCAGGCGGCCCAGTAGTTCTGGGATGTCCTGCCGCTGCGGGCGTTCTCGAAAAGTATTTCAATTTCCCTGCCCGCGTATTCCGACGCCGCGCGGCGGGATTCTTCCCTTACCGTTTCCAGCAGCCTGTTAAGGCGCTGCTGCGCCAGTTCCCCCGGCACAAGCCCTTCGCCCAGGGCTGCGGATGCCGTCCCTTCCCTGGGGGAGTATTTGAAGCAGTAGGCGAAGGAGAAGCCCGCCGCGCGCACCAGCGACAGCGTCTGCGCGAAATCCTCCTCCGTCTCTGTGGGGTATCCTACTATAAAGTCAGTCGAAATGGCAACATCGGGGACGGCGGTTTTGAGAAGGCGTATTTTTTCAAGATATCCTTCCCGCGTGTAGCCCCGTTTCATGAGCGAAAGCATCCTGTCCGACCCGGCCTGCACCGGCAGGTGTATATGGCGCGCCAGCTTCGGTTCCCCGGCCATGGCTTCCGCGAATTCGCGGTTCATGTAAACGGGGTGCGGGCTCATGAAGCGGACTCTTTCCACCCCCTTGAGCCGGGCCACGCCCAAAAGGAGTTTCGGGAAAGTCGTGTCACCGTCCCTGTAGGCGTTAACTGTCTGCCCTAGAAGTGTGATTTCCTTCGCGCCCATCGCCGCCTTGGCTTGCGCCGCCGTCAGAACCTGTTCCGCGGGGAGCGATTTCGCCGGTCCGCGCACGGAGGGCACTATGCAGTATGAGCAGGAGTGCGAGCATCCCCGCATGGCCGTCACGAACGCGCAGGGAGAGTCAGCTTCATCATCCCCCGCCAGCGGCGCGGGCGCGCCCGTAATGCCCTTTGCGGCCAGAAGGGACGGGAAGTCCTCGATTGATTTGGCTCCGGCCACTATGTCAACGTGCGGAAACTGGATTTTCAGCCTTCTGCCAAGCCTTTGCGCCGCGCAGCCGGCCACGACCACGGTTCTGCCGGGCTTTCGTTCCTTCCACAGCCGCAGGCGGCCTATGTACGAAACGGCCCTGTGCTCCGCGTGCTCCCGTACCTAGCAGGTGTTGACCAGCACTGCATCAGCCTGCGACAGGGCGTCGCATGGCGCGAAACCCGCCTGATGAAAAGCAAGGGCCATTTCGTCCGAATCTGCCTCGTTCATCTGGCAGCCGAAGGTGCGGATGTATAGTTTTTTCACTTTCAGTGTCCGTCAAATAAAATCCGCACGCCCGCCGTTGTTCGCACAGGCGGCTGGCGTGCGGTGCTTAGCTGAGTGTCACCCGTTGACCGGCCCCAAAACCGGAAGCGGGCGGCCTTGTCAGGCTACTTTGAACCGGCGTCTTCTTGAGACGACGGTGTTTTCGCCCTTGTGCAGCCGGGCCACGAGCTGATGGCTGCCGGCGCTGTAGCCGTGCCAGTCATACCACCAATAACCCACTGCGTGCCGGCAGGGCACCCAGGGCTGGTCGTCTATGGAGATTTCCACCTTGTTGCAGTGGCTGGCGCCTACTCTTATCGTGTAGTGCCCGAGCTTTACAATCTCGTTGTTGACCGGGTGGTCGAGTACCACGTAATCTTCCGCCGCGTTCTGCTTGGGAGCGGCTTTCGCCGTCGTCTTGGCGGAAGCTTTTTTTGTTGCGACTTTTGCCATGCTAATTTCCCTCCGGTAGTTACTTCTGATCCCTGCTTTGGGCCCTGCGGACAGGGCCCGGGATTATCTACCCCTCTTACTTATAATCTACCAAATTTCCATCAGCGTCTTAAAGGCTTCATCCTGCGGTTTCGGCAGTGTCAGCATGAGCGCCCTGCGCCCCTTGGCGCAGAAGGCCTGGAAGTCTCCCTCGGCCTGGGCGCGCGCCAACTGGCCGAAGGTATAGCTTTCTCCCGGCACCTGCGCGTCGGCCGATGGCTCCGCGAAGAGAACGAGGAAGACCCCGTTGTTCGCGCCGCCCTTGTGAAGCTGGCCGGTGGAGTGGAGATAGCGCGGGCCGTAGCCGAAAAGCGTCGCGGTCTTGGTGCCCTTCAGGAGCTTTGTCCTGAGCGAGGCGAGGACCTTCGCCGTTTCCTTCGTCTCGTCGCTGTAGGAGAGCAG
>CAYPTM010000359.1:0-2855 GCA_964413345.1 uncultured Elusimicrobiales bacterium | reverse complement strand
GCGCGAATTCGCGGAATCATTCCCCTACGAGGAAACCCCCGACCAGACTTCCGCAATACAGGCAGTGCTGGGCGACCTGGCCGCCACCAAGCCAATGGACCGCGTTCTCGCCGGGGACGTGGGTTTCGGCAAGACCGAGGTTGCCATGCGCGCCGCGCTCAGGGCCGCGTCTTCCGGCAAGCAGACCCTGATTCTGGTCCCGACCACCATACTGGCGGCCCAGCATTACAGAACCTTCAAGAACCGCCTGGCCGGCTTCCCGGTCAAGGTGGCCATGCTGTGCCGCTTTCAGACCAGGGAAGAGCAGAAAAGGGTCGTGGAGGACATACGCTCCGGAATCGCCGACATAGTGGTGGGGACGCACCGCCTCATGTCAAAGGACATAATTTTCAGGCGTCTCGGCCTCTGCATAATAGACGAGGAACACCGCTTCGGCGTGAAGCAGAAGGAAAAGATAAAGGACATAGCGCGCGGCGTGCACACGCTCATGATGTCCGCCACGCCCATACCACGCACGCTTAACCAGGCCATGTCCTCGCTCAGAAGCATATCCGTCATCGAGACCCCGCCCGAAGGCAGAATGCCCATATCCACGCGCGTCATGCCCTATGAGGAAACCGCCGCGGCTTCCGCCATAAGGGAGGAAATAGCGCGCGGGGGACAGGTTTATTACGTTTACAACAAGGTCAAAACCCTGCCCACCAAACTGGCGGAGCTGAAGAAACTGATGCCGGAAGTTAAATTCGGCATGGCACACGGGCAGATGCCGGAAGCCCAGCTCGAGCGCGCGATGTGGGATTTCTTCAACAGGCAGTTCGACGTGCTGGTGGCCTCCACCATAATAGAAAGCGGACTGGACCTTCCTCACGCCAACACAATGATAGTGGACGACGCGCACGATTTCGGCCTGTCCCAGCTCTATCAGCTCAGGGGCCGCATAGGGCGCGGCGCGAAAAAAGCCTTCTGCTACCTCTTCTACCCGGCGTGGCTCAAGGACCCATCGACCATGCCGCCGGAAGATTTCGGGGAGGAAGAACCTCCGCGCAAACGCAGAAAACGCGCCGCCATGATGACGCAGTTCGGCCCCATGACTGAAGAAGCCTGCCAGCGCCTTTCCGCGCTGATGGAGTTTTCGGAACTGGGTTCCGGCTTCCGGCTGGCCCTGCGCGATTTGGAAATACGCGGCGCGGGCGAACTGCTCGGCACGCGCCAGCACGGCTTCATGAACGAAGTCGGCCTCACGCTGTACTGCGACCTGCTCAATTCGGAAATACGCCGCATGAAGGGCGGGGAAGCTCCTCCCCCTCTGCTGGCCTCGTTCGAAGCGCGCGTTTCCGCCCATATACCGGAAAAATACATGCCGGATGAAAACGAGCGCCTCTCCTTTTACCGCAGGCTCCTGGGCTCCGACCCGGCCGCCGCAGCCAAGGCGATGACAGAAATGGAAAACATAGCAGGCCCGGCGCCGGAGCAGGTCAGAAATCTGGTCAGGATAATGGAAGTGAGGGCAAAAGCCGCGGCGATAGGCATACGTCACATCGAGGAAACCAACGGGGCGCTGGAAGTCTATTTCCGCAGAGGCTCTGAACCGCCCGCAGGAGCGGCGGCGAAACTCATGCGCCAGTACATGGCCCGCCTCGAATTCCTGCCCTCACCCATAGGCGACGGGATAAGGATACAGGAATGCGCGGACCCGCTGGCATTGTCATCTGAAGTTGTCCGGCTGCTGAGCAATCCGCCCGCGGGGAAATAAACGCTAAGAGCCCTCGGTTTTTCTCAGCCGCGCGGGATAAAGGCCAAGCGTGAGGGGAACAGGTTTCCGTACTTCACGGGCCTTGCCGTAACACCCAAAGAAAGTTGTATAGAACCGGTGCCGGAATTTCTGCTCCAGCCATGGGGTCGAATAATTCACATCCAGGGCCAGTTCCTTCCCCGGCGAAATCTCGTAGTATGCTTCCCCCAGGTCCACGATTATCTCTTCAAACACCGGTTTATAGAACAGAAGGCATGTTCCGGCGCGGGTCGGCTCCCGGTCCGCGTAGGGGAAGTATTTCCGCAGAAACATGTCCCTCTTCCTGCTGCCCGTTATTATCCGGCAATTATCCGGCCATGCTCGTCTGGCGGTCAGCAGAAATTGCCATTCGATGTCATCCGTTCTGATGGAAGAATTATAGGAACGGGCGGCGCGGACGCCCGCTTCGCCGTATATCAGGAAAAACACGGCGGCAACCGCCACGGGGAGCCACCGCCACTTCAAAAGCCTGAATATATGCCCGGCCGACCAGCCGGCGAAAAGGCAGAACGGCAGGAAGAAGTAAAGCTGGTGCCGGATAAAATGAAGCGGATAGAGTTCAAGCGGACGAAAAATGAGGGCGAAATAAGACATCCACAACAACAGCCATGCCGGCACTATCCACGCCCGGCTTTTCCGGAATGCCAGAATAACGGACAAAATGGCGCACGCCCCAATTACGGACACGCCCGCCCAGCCCCACGAATCCGGGGATAAGCCGCCCAGTATCGAAAGATTGCTTTCCCCAAGCTGTCCCGCGATGTTGCCGAACATTTCGGAATAATGCGGAACGAACAGGTTTTCCTGCACTATCCCCCGCAGATGAAGAGCCCAAAGCACACACACACCAGTCCATACAGCAAAGCAAGCGGGAAGAATAATGCCGCGACCGCCTGTCTTAAAACAGCCCCACGCGGCCACAAGCAGAAGCGGGGCGAGGACCGGAGAAAATTCGAATCTGGCCGTGACCATCAGGAAAGAAGTGCAGAAAAGCCAAATCCAGCCAGACGTTCCCGCGCTGTCCCTGAGGAGGCGGCAGAGCGACAGCAGGCAGCAGAGTATG
>CAYPTM010000358.1:0-2873 GCA_964413345.1 uncultured Elusimicrobiales bacterium | reverse complement strand
GAAAGGATGTCCTTCACCCCCATGCGGGAGAGCGTGGAGGATTTGCCGGAAACCATAGAAGCCGTAGTGGCGATGTGCCTGCAGGCGGACAAGGAAATACGCTACCATACGCCTTCCGAAGTTCTGGCCACAATACGCGCCATTGACACCCGCGTTCCGGAAACGCGCTGAGGACGCATGGCCGTAAATATAACGCGAACAGAAGAAAATATGGAGATGCCGACATGTTTAAACTGCTCATGCCGCTGATGCTGTCCGCCGCGCCGCATTGCGCCGCGCAGGCGCCCGCTCCGTCCACACCGCAGCCGCTTATAGCCCAAGTGGACGACAAGGCCTCCCGGAAACCGGAAATGCTCCGCGCCGGGGACAGCATAAAGCCGCTTAAAGCCCTCTCCGTTGAAAACGGAACGGCGGCAGCGGCGGCCTTCTCTCCTTACGGCGACGCGCTTGTCACGGCCGGGAATTACGGTCTAAAGATATGGGCAACAGCCAACTGGACGCAGTTCAAGACAATCCCTCCGCAGCAGACGCCTTTTTCGGCCATTTGTTTCGCCCCCGCGGGGGACCAGCTTGCCACGGGAACGGAAGACGGCGGAATTACTGTATGGAAACTGCCGGACTTCGCCCCGCACAAAACGCTGGCCGACCATAAAGGGGAGGTGCTTTCGTGCGCCTTCTCCCCGGACGGCAAATTCCTGGCGACGGCAGGGGCCGACAACGTGGTCTATATATATCAGGAACCGGACCTTGCCCCCGTAAAATCGCTGATAGGGAAAGAAGAGCCCTTCCTTTCCCTGGTATTCTCGCAGGATTCCACCCGGCTTCTCGCGGCGGGACAGGGCAAGGCGGCCCTTTGGCACACGGACTCCTGGCAGAAAGAAAAGGACTTCGCCTCTCATCAGGAAGCGCAGGACAACAGGCACTATGGGGCGTTTTCAGGAGACGGCACCTTCCTGGCGGTCTTCGCCGGCAAGGAAATAACGGTATGGCGGCTGGATTCTACCGGCTCGCCGTACCTTTCGATACCGCTGGCGGAGCCCGCGCGCGCCGGCATATTTTCCAGAGACGCGCGCGCCATCCTCGCCGGGGACGCGAGCGGCAACCTCCGGGTCTGGGCCATGCCTTCCGGCGAACTGACCCGGGTGATAGCGGACGCACACGTGGGACCGGTAAAGGGAACGACACTTGCCCCGGACGGCAAAACACTTCTGACGACTGACGCCGCAGGGGACATTAAGATATGGGACGCGCTGCAGGTGATGGCGCTTGCCGGAGAAAAGCCAGGCGCGGCGGAAACCGCCTCGCCGTTTCCGCGTCCGGCGGCGCAGGCTAAAGTGGCCCCGGCCCCGCTTGCCCCAGGCAAAGCACTTCTTTTCCTCAGACGATACGCGCCGCAGATTGCCGGGGGGCTTTGCGCCCTGGGGCTGCTGGCCGTCATAATAGTCAGGCGCAAAAAGACGGCCGGCGCGCCACAGCCGCCCCAGCCGGAACCAGCGGCACTCTCCCCGATGGCGATGCAGGCTTTCGCGAAGCAGACCTCCCCGCATCTGGAAATACATACGCTGGAAACCAGCATGCAACAGTCCGGCTCCATAAACGCGGTGAAGGTGCCCACGGAACGCTATCCCATCCCGGAAAATGCGGAAGATGATTATCCGCTGGAGCATGGTCTTACGCTTCCGACCGGGGAAGAAGCCGCGCAGGCGGAGGGAGCGGTTCAGCAGAAACCCATTCCGGAAGAAGCGCCCGCGCAGCCGCAGCAGGAAACGCCCCGGGCAGAACAAGCCGACACAAGCATACCCCCGGAGCAGGCGGCCTCCGCGCAGCCGGAAACGCAGCCGCAGCCCGCGGCCGAAACAGCCCAAACAGCTCCGCAACAGGAGAACGGTCCGGCTGCTCCTCCTCCGCCGCCGCCCGCCGCGCCAGAACAGAAGCCAAGGGAAGAATCCGGGCGTCTCATAGCGGGAAGGTTCAAGCTGCTGAGGGAGATAGGTGAAGGCTCCACGGGCAAGGTGTTCGAGGTGCGGGATGTAACCGTCCCTTCCGCGCCGCGCTACGCCCTTAAGCGCTATATGGACGAGATAGCCCCCGGAATCCCGGACTGGGAGGATTTCACCCTTCTAGTCAAGAAACTCTCAAAGCTGCGCCACCCCAGCATAGCCGGCGTGGAAAGCATGGAGACGGAAAACGGGGTCTGGCTGGTGACCCAACTCGCGCCGGGAATGGACCTTTCAAAGCACCTGAAGATGTATGGCAAAATGTCCCCGTTCGAGGCGGGGGGATTCGCAATGCACGCCGCGAGGGCGATAGCCTACGCCCATGAAAACGGCTTCATACACAGCGACCTGAAGCCTTCCAACATCATTGTGGACACGTCAGGCAAGGCCGTGGTTACCGACCTCGGCCTGGCGCTGGAGGCGAAACTGCTGCTGAAAAGCCAGACGGGCAAGGACAATTCCCAGGACTCCGAACCTTATTACTCCCCGCAGGCGCACGACCAGGTATTCGACCAGAGCGGGGACATATACAGCCTCGGCGTCATACTTTACGAGATGATAGCGGGAGAGCCGCCTTTCCGGGGCCCCGGCTATCTGGCGCAGAAAATAGCTCTCGCGCCGAAACCGCTGAAGGACTACGCGCCGGCCATCCCGGCCGCGATGGAAGCCGCCATAATGCGGTGCATGGCCCCGCTGCCGGACAAGCGCTTCCCGTCGGCCGCGGAACTGGCTGACGTGCTCCAGCTTGCGATAAAGCCGTAGGCGTTTGCTATAATCTCAGCATACCATCGAAGAGGAACGAAAACATGGACAAGGACAAAATGAAAAGCTGGATAAAGATATCGGTCAACGATATCGTCAGCGACCCCATGCCGC
>CAYPTM010000357.1:0-2877 GCA_964413345.1 uncultured Elusimicrobiales bacterium | reverse complement strand
ACCGCTATGTAAAGCGGATTGGCGTTCATCGCCAGCCCGAGCGCAATGCCGGACAGCGCCACGTGGCTCATGCCGTCGCCCAGAAGGGATAGCCTGCGCAGGACAAGGAACACTCCCAGCAGGGAAAGCGCGACGCCCGTCAGCAGGCCGGCCGCCAGCCCTCTCAGGACAAAACCATACTGAAGATATTCAATTATGCCCATGCCCGGTTTCCTTGTCGTGCCGGTGGCAGACGAGATGCTGCGTGTGCTCGCCGAACACTCCGGTCATCGCTTTCGATTCGCAGAATTCCTCTCCCGTGCCGTAAAAGACAAGCCCGGTGTCCAGCATCAGCAGTTTGTTGGCATGGCGGCCCGCTTCCCCCATGTCATGCGTTATGAATATGACCGTGGTCCCTTCGGCGCGGGCTATGCCGTCCAGCAGGGTGAAAAAAGCCGTCCTGCTTTCGTGGTCGAGCGCGGTGGATGGCTCGTCCAGCAGTATGAGTTCCGGTGATGAGACTATGGCCCGGGCCAGCAGGGTCTTCTGCTGCTGTCCGCCGGACAGCTCTCCAATAAGTTTCTTCGCCAGCGGGGTTATGCCGCACAGCTCCATTGCGCGGGCCGTTTTGTTTCTGTCCTCCGCGGATGGCAGACGGGGGAACCTCTTTCCGGCCAGCAGGCCCATGCCCACTATTTCCTCGACCGTGGCGGGGAAAAGTGGATTGGTGACGCCGGTTTTCTGCGGCAGATAGCCGATTTTGCCCCACTGGTCGAAAGATTCCCTGTTCTGCCCAAGCAGTGTTATGGAGCCGGTCTGGGGCTTCTCCAGCCCCAGCACGGCCTTGAGGAGGGTGGATTTGCCCGAGCCGTTAGGTCCGAGTATGGCGACATAGTCCCCGCGTTCCACGGAAAACGAGACGTTTTCCAGCGCCTTTACGCCGGAGTATGACACGCTCAGGTTTTCTACCTTCAACGCTTCCCGCATTCAAGCCCCTGTTCCAGCACTGACAGGTTGCGTTCCATTATCGATATGAACGTCGCGCCGGAGGCGAAATCGCTTTTCTTTATTTCGTGGACCGGGTTCAGGCGCAGCACTTGCGCCCCCGTTTCGCCCGCGACGGCTTTCGCAAAGCGCCCGGAAACCTCGTCGTCAGTGAAAACGTATTTCGCGCCGGAGGCTTTGAGCTGCTTAGCCAAAGCCATAAGTTTCGCCGGCGTCGGTTCCGCTTCCGGTATTACGCCCTGTGCCGCGGTGAATTTAAGGCCGTAGCGTCTTGCCATGTAGGCAAACGCCATGTGTCCGACAAAAATGACTTCCCGGTTTTTGCAGGACGAGAGGACCGTCCTGTACTTTCCGTCCAGCTTTTTAAGCTTGTCGGAGAATTTTCCGGCGTTGGCCGCGTAATAGGCCCTGTTGGCGGGGTCCTTCTCTCCAAGGCCTGCGGCTATGTTTTCTGCCATGCGCGCGGCGTTGTCCAGGTCCATCCAGACGTGAGGGTCCCCGTCCGCGTGACCGTGCGCTCCCGCAGCGTGGGCGTGACGGATGTGTTCGTCCGGTGTTTCAGCCGGAACAAGAGGTATTCCTTTCGCGGCTTCGATTACCAGAGTATTCTTCCCGGCGGCGGAGGAGGCAAACCGTTCCGCCCAGGGTTCCATCGCGTCGTTTGTATAAATGAAGGCAACGGCTTTTTTGGCGGCTATGATGTCTGACGGTTTCGGCTCGAAGGAGTGGGCTTCGGCCCCAGGCGGGGTAAGCAGCTTCACTTCTATCCTGCCGCCCGCGACGGTTTTTGCCATGTCGTAGACCGGGAATATTGTGGCGAGGGCAGTGTTCGCCTTGTCCCCGGCCGAGGCGGACTGCGACAATAAGAGCGCAAGAGCGGCGATTTTAAGGATATTCAGCATAACCAACAGTGTACAAAAAGAAGGACGGGGCGGTTTTCCCGCCCCGTCCAGTCCGTCTTATGTCTGCAATCAGTTGATTATCGCGAGGGCCTTGCCGACCTTTTTGAATGCCGCGGCGGCTTTTTCCAGGTCCGCAATGGAATGCCCGGCGGTGACTATGGTGCGCAGGCGTTCCTTGCCTTTGGCCACGGTGGGGAAGCCGATGGAGAGGGCGAACACGCCTTCTTCAAACAGCATTTCGCTCATCTTCTGGGCCTTCACCGTATCGCCCACAATGACGGGGGTGATGGGGGTCTCGCTGCAGCCGGTGTTGAAGCCGGCCTTCTGGAGCTCTTCCTTGAAGAACTTGGTGTTGTCCCAAAGCTTCTTGAGCAGTTCCGGCTCCGAGTAAAGCACGTCAAGCCCGGCCATGCAGGTGGCGACCACCGAGGGCGGATGTGAGCTTGAGAAGAGGAACGGCCTCGCGGTGGAGACCATGTAGTCGCGGAAGGTGCTGGTCGCGGCGGCATAGCCGCCTATCGCGCCGAAGGCCTTCGAGAGCGTGCCTATCTGTATGTCCACGCGGCCTTTCAGGTCGAAGTGGTCAACCGTGCCGCGTCCCTGCCGGCCCAGCACGCCGCTTGAGTGGGCGTCGTCCACCATCAGGACGGCGTTGTATTTTTCGCACAGTTCCACGATTGCGGGGAGCGGGGCTATGTCCCCGTCCATGCTGAAGACGCCGTCCGTAACCACTAGCTTGCGGCGGGCGGAGCGCGCCTCGGGCGATTCCAGTATCTCCCGCAGGGAGTTCATGTCCTTGTGCTTGTAAATCTTGCGCGTGGCCTTGGCCAGGCGCGCCCCGTCTATGATGGAGGCGTGGTTGAGCTCATCGGAAATGAGCAGGTCCTTCTCGCTGTTCATCAGGCTCTGGCAGACAGCCACGTTGGTGGTGAAGCCGGACTGTATGAGTATGGAGGCTTCCGTCCCCTTGAATTCCGCGAAGCGGCGCTCC
>CAYPTM010000356.1:0-2883 GCA_964413345.1 uncultured Elusimicrobiales bacterium | reverse complement strand
GCCGTCGTCGGTCACGAATACCTCGCCGTGCTGGAAGGGGTTCATGGTGCCGGCGTCCACGTTGATGTACGGATCGCACTTCACCATGGTGACCGAGAGGCCGTTGAGCTGGAGGAGCTTGCCTATCGAGGCCCCGCATATGCCCTTGCCGAGGGAGCTTACGACACCGCCTGTGACAAATATGAATTTGGCCATGTTATTTTGCCATTTTCCCGAGGAACTTTACCGCCTCTTCAAGGTCCGCCGGGGTGTCTATGGCGGGGCCGAGGAAGGGAACGGTGACGCTGTAAATCTTCATGCCGTCTTCCAGCGCGCGCAACTGTTCCAGACGCTCCAGTTTCTCCATCTTGCTTGGCCGCAGCTTGACGAAACGCTCCAGCGAGGCGCGGCGGTAGGCGTAGAGCCCGCAATGCTTGTGCCAGGGCTCGTTCTTGAGGTCTGAAAGTGGGTGGTGGTGGGGGATGACGCTCCTGGAGAAGTACAGCGCGCGGCCGTTCTCGCAGAGGGCTATCTTCACGCAGTTGGGGTCGTTGACCTCTTTCGGGTCCGTTATGGGCGCGCCGGCGGTGGCAATGTCGGCGTCGGGGTTGGTCCTGAGGACCTCTATCGCCCTGACCAGCGTTTCGGTCTGGAGGAAGGGCTCGTCGCTCTGGACATTGACCACGAATTTTTCGCTCCTGCCCGAGGCCGCCTCGAACACCCTGTCGGTTCCGGAGGCGCAGGCCGCGCTTGTCATTATGGCCTTGGCGCCGAACTCGGCGGCTCCTTTTACCACGGCCTCATGCTCGGTCGCTATGAGCACGTCGCCGATGTCCGCCCGTTTGCAGGCCTCGTAGACCCACTGGAGAATGGGCTTGCCGGACAGCTTCGCCAGCACTTTGGCCGGGAAGCGGGTGGATGCGTACCTTGCGGGTATTACGATGAGCGTGTCACTCATTGCGGAGGGCTCCTATGAGTTCGTCGGCGGACACGGTTGCCGTGCCCAGCTTGCCAACCACTATGCCTGCCGCGTGGTTTGCGATTACGGCGGCGTCCCTGTAGGACGCGCCGGAGGCCAGCGCCAGCGTCAGTACGGAAATGACCGTGTCGCCCGCGCCTGTAACGTCGAAAACCTCGCGCGCCGCCGTGGGTATGTGCATGCTGTCCGCGCAGCCGCGCTCGAAAAGCGTCATGCCGTTGGGGCCCTGCGTTATGAGGACCGTCTCGGACTTCAGCGCGCCCATTATGCGGCGGCCCAGCGCCTCGATGCTTTCCTGCCCGTCCTTCGGCGGGAGGCGCATGCCTTCCCACGCTTCCTTGGTGTTGGGCGTTATGCAGGAGACTCCCTTGTACCGCCTGAAATGCTCTATTTTCGGGTCCACGGTAACGGGAACGCGCGCCTTGCGGCAGGCCGAGACCAGCTTGGAAATGTTCGCGTTGGTCAGCATCCCCTTGCCGTAGTCGGACAGCACCACCCCGGTGCATGTGGACAGGGCTTTAGAAAGGTTGGATACGCATTTCTCCACTATCGAGGGGGAAAGGGGGGCCAGCGATTCCCTGTCGAACCGCACCACCTGCTGGTGTTCCGCTATCACGCGGACCTTCTCGGTCGTGGGGCGGTGGGCGTCGCGGACTACCATGTCCGTGTTGATGCCCCGTTCGCCAAGACGCCGGAGCAGCAGGTCGGCTCCCGGATCGTCCCCGACGATGGAAATCAGCCTTGCGCCCGCGCCGAGGGCCGTCATGTTAGCGGCCACGTTGCCCGCGCCGCCGGGAACATAGGTCTCCGATGTGACGCGCACCACCGGCACCGGGGCTTCCGGGGATATGCGGTTCACCTTGCCGGTGACGAAATGGTCCAGCATTATGTCGCCGAACACGGCGACCTGCCTGCCCTCGAACGACCTGACAATTTTTTCCAGCCTGCGCGCCTGCTCCCTCTTCATCCTGAAGCCTCCGCTATTTTGAATAACTTGTAAGGACCGCCGCCACGTTGCCTATGAAGGCTTCCGCCTCCATTTTCACGGGCAGCCTGCGCTTGTCCGTGCTGAGCCAGACGCGCAGGCTTTTTCCCTTCTGGGAGAAAAGCCCCTTGTCCCTTAAAAACGGTTCCACCAGATAGCATTCGAAAGTGCCTGCCGGCACCTTGACCTTCTCTATTTTGTGCACCTTGACTATGAGCGGCCAGTTTTTCTTCGTGTTCACGTCCAGCACTATCTCCTTGCCGGGCGTCAGGTCCTGCGTCCGCACGAAGTAGGCCGCTGAAAACACGTCGTAAACCGGTCCGGGGATATCCCCTTCGATAAGGGAAGTTTCCCCTTTTTTGTTGCGCGTCTGCCCGCGGTATTTCTTTTTCTGCGGGTCGAAGGCCACCCACTCGTCCCACACGTATGCCCCTTCCCGTATCCGTTTCGTGAAGCCGAGGGAATGCAGGTCGCTGACGTTTATCCAGCTTTCGTTGACGTTGCGGACCTTGAAGAAGGCGTCCAGCATCTTGTTGGATTCCGCCAGGGAGGTCACATGGTAGCTGGGGACGCCGGCTATCTCCACCACGTCCTCCACTTTCATGTCCGCCTCGCCCACGTTGATGACTCCCCACGAGACCGAATACTTGAGGGTTTCGCCCGCCCAGACGGTTTTTGACGCGCCGGCGGGCATCGGGGTGGAGGGGGCCATCTCGAAAGGATTGACCAGCTCGCCCCCGGCGAAAGCCGCCGAGGCCGTCAGCAGTATCGCGCAGGTTTTTAGAAGAGATTCAAGCATGGGTATTTCATCTTCAGCGCCACAAGGGCCGCCACCGCAAGGAAGCCGGTTATGGTCTGGCGCTCCCTGTTGTAGACCGCCTGCGCCCAGGAGAAGCGGTTGGTTTCAAGGGCCTTGCCGAAGTTGCCCAGTTTAGGCATA
>CAYPTM010000355.1:0-2892 GCA_964413345.1 uncultured Elusimicrobiales bacterium | reverse complement strand
CTGTCCGAACGCGATATTGAAACACGCAACGCCGAAACCACGGGGCAGTTGCTGGAAGCCGCGCCGTCCGTGTCACTCAAAAAAGGCGGAGGCCCCGGCCTCGCGGAGGTCGCCGGCATACGCGGTTTTTCCGGCAAGAACACCGCTGTCATGTTTAATGGCAAGAGGCTTGCCGCCGACCTCACCGGCGTTACCGACCTTTCCGTAATAAATCCTTCGGCGCTGCGCGGGATGGATGTGTTCAGCGGGCCGGTCTCGCCCCTGTACGGCGCAAACGCGCAGGGCGGGGTTATCAATCTGCGGACGGCGGACCCTTCCGGCCCGGATGATGCCCGGGCGGAGGCATCCCTTGAGGATTACCGGACGGCGGCCTATACCGCCTCCGTCCGCGGCGGGGCCGGACCGGTGCGCCTTGCCGTCAACGGCGGCAGGCGTTATTCCGGCGGTTTCCAGCAGAACGGGGATTACTCCGGAAACGATGTGACGGCGTCTCTTCGCGCGGCGCCGGGAGCGGTCGGCATTCTCCGCCTTGAAGGCATGCGTTCCTTTCTGTCCAACGGCATACCAGGCGGAACGCCGGTACCCATAGGGGAATGGGACGGATACAAGGAGAGGCAGGCCAATTCCCTTACGGACAGACAGGAAACGCTCCGCACTCTTGTCTCCGCCAGCTACTCCGCTCCTCGGGATTTGCCGTTTGCGCTTGGAGTCGAAGGGTGGACTTCGTCCAACGACCTTACCGCCTGGCAATATGGCGGGAAGACCGATATCAAGACCACGCTGAAAGCCGCCCGCGCAACAGCCGGTTTCGGAAAGCGCACCGCATTCTCCGTCCAGTATGAAAACAATCGCCTTGAGAGCGAAACGTATGGGAATCACTCCATAGATACCCGCTCCGCCGGGGCTGAAACAAGGGTTGACCTCGCGCGGGAACTGGAGGCCGTGTTGGGCGCGCGTTTCGAAAGTTCCAGCGAGTGGGCCGACCAGCTTAACCCGCGCGCGGTAATGACCTGGCGTCCCTTGCCGGGATGGAAATTCTCGGCAAGCGCGGGCCGCGCCTGGCAGGCTCCCACCTTCGCGGACATGTATAATCCGTGGGCCCCTTCAAATCCTGACCTGAAGCCGGAACACTCCTGGCAGTATGAACTTGGCGCGGAAACCGAAAGGCCGGGCGGCTTCACGGCGGCGGCGACGGTATTTTACGCCGACATCTCGGACAAGATAGCGCTGGACGCCGGGCGCGGGTATGCCGCCTATAATCTGGACAGGGGCCGCAACGCCGGAGTCCAACCGGAGGTTAAGTGGCGCAATGACTTCAGCCGCCACAGGGTAGCCTACTCGTTCATCTACAGCGAAGGCCGCCCGCAGGGGAGGGACTGGCAGGTCTCGGCCTACAATCCGCTGCACCGCCTCTCATACACCGGCGACTTCGACCTGGGGCAATCCCTGACGCTGAACGTGTTCATCCGCCATCTGGGAGAACAGTACACCGGCATCGGCAGGACTGGAATGACTCTTCCGGCCTTCACCACGGCGGACGCCACGCTGCGCTACGTGGCGGGCAGATACGGCCTCGCGCTCTCGGTCAATAACCTGACCGACCAGCATTACGCGGAAAACGCCGACGCCTATTACGGCTATTACCCTATGCCGGGGCGCACTTTCAGGCTGAAACTGTCGGTGGCGCTTAACGGCTAAACGCCATGTCCGGGCGGGGTTCGCACATCCCTCCGCGAGTCCCGCCCCGCTATTTTAAATCGATTTTCCGCTTTTTTTGCGTGTTGTCTGCGGAAAATCCGTCCTTTCCGCCGCATGCCGCAAAAGCTATCCATCGGCATTGCAATGAAGCGGTTAATATATTTAAATGGGGGTGGCAGTATCATAACTTGGAGACAACAAAAATGGAAAAACCCACTATCAAGACGAAATGTCCTAATTTTTCTTCGGGTCCCTGCGCCAAGCGGCCGGGTTGGACCCTTGACGCACTCAAGAATGCGCTGGTAGGGCGGTCGCACCGCTCCAAGGAAGGCAAGGCCCGCCTGCAGGAAGTTTCCGACAGGATGAAAAAGGTCCTCGGCCTCCCCGCGGACTACCGCATCGGCGTGGTCGCCGGGTCCGACACCGGCGCGGTTGAAACCGCCATGTGGACCATGCTCGGCCCCCGGCCCGTGGACATCTTCGGCTGGGAATCCTTCGGCAAGGGCTGGATGACCGACGCGGTCAAGCAGCTCAAGCTCAAGAACGTCAACGAGTACAAGGCCGACTACGGCAAGCTGCCCGACCTGTCCAAGGCCAATCCCGCGCACGACGTCATTTTCACCTGGAACGGTACCACCTCCGGCGTCAAGGTCCCGAACCTCGACTGGATAAGCCCCAACCGCGAGGGCATCACCATCTGCGACGCCACCTCCGGCGTGTTCGCCATGGAGATGGACTACTCCAAGCTGGACGTCATCACCTTCTCCTGGCAGAAGGTGCTCGGCGGCGAGGCCGCCCACGGCGTCATCATCCTTTCCCCGCGCGCCGTAAAGCGCATGCAGGAGAACGAGCCCAAGGTAACCTGGCCCCTGCCCAAGATTTTCCGCCTCGTGACTGAAAAGAAACTTGAGCCGGGCGAGCTGGAGTACAGCACTGTCAACACCCCGTCCATGCTCTGCGTGGAAGACGCCATAGACGCCCTCAAGTGGGCTGAATCAATCGGCGGTCTCAAGGGCCTGGTCGCCCGCTCCACCGCCAACCTGGCCGTCATGGAAAAGTGGGTCGAGAAGAGCGACTGGATCGATTTCCTGGCCGAGAGCAAGGCAATCCGCTCCAACACCTCCGTCTGCTTCAAGATAAAGGCCGACTGGTTCAAGGCTCTCCCCGACGAAGAAAAGACCAAGGCCGCCAAGA
>CAYPTM010000354.1:0-2919 GCA_964413345.1 uncultured Elusimicrobiales bacterium | reverse complement strand
GTGACCGCCTACATCCCGGGCGTGGGCCACAACCTGCAGGAGCACTCAATCGTGCTCGTGCGCGGAGGCCGCGTTAAAGACCTCCCCGGCGTGCGCTATCACATAGTGCGCGGCTCCCTCGATGCTGCCGGCGTTGACAACCGCAGGCAGGGGCGCTCGCTCTACGGCGTTAAGCGTCCCAAGGCGGGCGGAGCGCCGGCCAAGGCCTAGTTTTACCAGGAGCGACTAACATATGCCCAGAAAAGGTTTAAGACCGCGCGACAGAAGGGAAATCCCCGCCGCGGATTACAAATTCAACTCCGTGCTGGTGTCCAGATTGGTCAACAAGATCAACTTCGCCGGCAAGAAGTCGGCCGCGGAAGCGGTCGTCTATGACGCCATGGTCATCCTCCATGAAAAGACGAAAGAGGAACCTGTGGCGGTTCTTACGCGCGCCATCGAAAACGTGCGCCCTCTGCTGGAAGTGAAAGCCCGCCGCGTCGGCGGAGCCACTTACCAGGTGCCCTGCGAAATCAGGCCCATGCGCAGCACCACCGTCGCAATGCGCTGGATACTTGACGCCGCTCGCGGCAGAAAGGGCCGCCCCATGGCGGAAAAGCTGGCTGAAGAGCTCCTGCTTGCGGCCAAGAAGGAAGGCGCAGCCTTCAAAAAACGCGAGGATACGCACAAAATGGCGGAAGCCAACCGTGCATTCGCGCATTACCGTTGGTAATTTAAGCATTTAGGAAAGGCGGAACATTGTAACTATGGCCAGAGAATACCCCATCGAGAAGGTACGCAATATTGGCATCATCGCTCACATCGACGCCGGCAAGACGACGACGAGCGAACGCATACTCTACTACACCGGCCGCATCCATAAGATCGGCGAGGTGCACGACGGCACTGCCACCACGGACTGGATGCCGCAGGAGCGCGAGCGCGGTATCACCATCACCGCGGCCGCCATCTGCACAAACTGGCAGGACTGCCAGATCAACATCATCGACACCCCGGGCCACGTGGACTTCACGGCCGAGGTGGAACGCTCCCTCCGCGTGCTGGACGGCGCGGTTGTGGTGTTCGACGGTGTGCAGGGTGTGGAGCCCCAGTCAGAGACTGTGTGGCGCCAGGCCGACAAGTACAATGTTCCCCGCATTGCATATATCAACAAAATGGACAGACTGGGCGCGGACTTCGACATGTGCGTTGAATCAATCCGCGAGAAGTTGGGCGGCAACGCCTGCCCCATTCAGTTCCCGATAGGCCGCGAAGAGAACCTCAAAGGGCTGGTTGACCTTGTTCAGATGAAGGCCTATATCTGGAACGGTGAAGAACTTGGAGCCAAGTTCGAAATCGTTGACATCCCTGCGGAACTGAAGGAGAAGGCGGACAAGCTGCATGACGAGATGCTTCAGAAGCTCGCCGATTACGACGAGAAGCTGATGGAGCGCTATCTTAACGGCGACCATAACTTCTCCCAGGCGGAAATTCGCACGGCCATTCGCCGTGGTGTCCTGGGCGGCAAGTTCTTCCCCGTTGTCTGCGGTTCCTCCTACAAGAACAAAGGCGTCCAGCCGCTGCTGGATGCCGTCTGCTATTACCTGCCCTCCCCCGTCGAGATGCCTGCCACGAAAGGAACCGTGCCCGGCACCGAGACCGCGGTGGAGCGGCACCCGAGCGACAAAGAGCCTTTCTGCGCTCTCATCTTCAAGATTCAGCCCGACCCGTTCGTCGGAAAGCTGGCTTTCTTCCGCGTATACAGCGGCAAGCTGGCTGCCGGCGACACCGTTCTCTGCGCGCGCAAGCGCAACAGCGAGCGCGTGGGCCGCATCCTGCGCATGCACGCCAACAAGCGCGAGGAAATAAAGGAAGTCTTCTGCGGCGAAATAGCCGCTACGGTCGCTCTCAAGAACGCCTCGGTCGGTGAAACCATCTGCAGCGTGGATACCCCCACGCTTCTTGAGGCCATCACCTTCCCGGAACCCGTCATTTCCATCGCCATCGAGCCGAAGTCCAAGGAAGACGAGGAAAAGATGTCAAACGCCCTGGCGCGTCTGGCCGAAGAGGACCAGACCTTCCGCGTCCGCACGGACGAGGAAACCAGCCAGACCATCATATCCGGCATGGGCGAACTGCACCTCGACATCATCGTGGACCGCATGCGCCGCGAATTCAACGTGCAGGCCAATGTGGGCCGCCCTCAGGTCGCCTACCGCGAATCCATCACCAAGACGGTGGAAGAGGAAGGGAAGTTCATCCGCCAGTCCGGCGGCCGCGGCCAGTACGGCCACGTCTTCCTGCGCATCTCTCCGCTGCCGAAGGGCTCGGGCTTCCAGTTTGTGGACGGAATCAAGCAGGGCAGAATTCCCAAGGAATTCATACCCGCCGTTGAAAAAGGCTGCCGCGAGGCAATCGAAGGCGGCGCTCTCGCCGGCTTCCCCATCGTGGACATCCAGGCCGAGCTGTTCGACGGTTCTTTCCACGAAGTCGACTCTTCCGAAATTGCTTTCAAGATCGCTGGCGCCATGGCGCTTCGCTCCGGCTGCAAACGTGCGAATCCCGTTCTGCTGGAACCGATCATGAAAGTGGAAGTCGTTACCCCCGAAGCCAACATGGGCGACATCATCGGCGACCTTAACAGCCGCCGCGCGAAAATCGCCGACATGGGCTCTCGCGGCAACGCGCGTTTCATCCACGGCACAGTGCCCCTGGCCGAGATGTTCGGCTACGCGACCATAGTGCGCTCCATCTCTCAGGGCCGGGCCTCCTTCAACATGGAACCCAGCCACTACGAGGAAGTTCCGTCCAACGTGGCCAAGGCCATAGTTGAAAAGCGCACCGAAGCCAAGACGGCCGCATAATATAATAAGGAGACTTTAAACATGGCAAAGGCGAAGTTTGACCGCTCTAAACCGCATGTGAACGTGGGCACGATAG
>CAYPTM010000353.1:0-2933 GCA_964413345.1 uncultured Elusimicrobiales bacterium | reverse complement strand
CGCCGGTGACGATGCCTATTAAAAGCTTTTCCGAAAACTTTCTGTTTCCCGTCGCGGCGCGCGCGCGCCGTTTTTTTGTTTTCCTGGCCAGGGTACTGCGCTCGTTCGCCGATAACTACTGCTTCAACATGTCGGCGGAAATCGCTTTTTACTTCCTGCTGGCGCTGGTGCCTTTCCTGATTTTCATAATAGGTTTTTCGAGCGCGTTTTCGTCCGACGTCATGGCCCGCACCACGGTGCACGCCATGATTTCCTTCCTGCCGGAGACGCTTTACCGCATGGCCGAACCCGCCGTGGCCGACATAATCTACAGGCCCCGCTACATAATGACGTTCACGACCATGATAGTGTCGCTCTGGGCCGTGGCCCAGTCCGTCCTCGCCCTGCTCATGGCGTTCGAGCGCATCCACTCCAGCCGCCACCACCGCACCTTTTTCGGGCACAGACGGGTTGCCCTGCTGATGACGCTGGCCATTATTTCCCTGCTGGTATTCACGCTGTATTCGCTGGTGCTCCTGCCCGCCTTCGCCAAACGGTATCTGCCGGCCATGGCATACAAGCCGTGGTACTTCAGTTTCAAATGGGGCCTTGCCTCGCTCATAATCGCCGGCTGCGCCGAGCTTATCTACCGCTACGGCCCGCCGGACCGCGCGCCGAAGGCTTTCGTCACCCCCGGGGCCATAGCCGCGCTGGTGCTGATTGTCGCGTCCACTCTCTGCTTCAAGCTTTACCTTGAGCATTTCGGCGAATTCAATGCCCTTTACGGCGCGATGGGCGGGTTCATGGTGCTGATGCTCTGGCTTTACATGCTGGGCGTGTCCATGCTTTTCGGAGCCCAGATGAACTACGAGTATTATTTCTGCGACATGAAAAACGGCGCGTCCCGTTAGGGCCGCGCCGTTCATTTTTTCCTTTAAAATCGTTTATGCTTATTCTGAAGGCCTGCCCTGTCCGGGGCTGTCTTCGCTCGCCGGTCCGCCGTTCCCTGTTCCTTCCGGCGGGCGCAGGAATTCACGTATCCTCGGCCCCAGATAAAGCACCTGGGCCGCGGTTCCCGCGAAGTTTATGTAGGCGGCCAGCAGGGACAGCACGACTGTCGCCGTCCAGAAGAGCTGGGGGCTGGCGTCTTTATAGGGCCACATCTTTTCCCATATTCCCGCCACGAGCTGGGCCGGAACCGCGTACATGAAAAGCAGCAGGGCGAAGCCGAAATATGTGCCGTATTTCATGAAGGCCAGCGAGGCGGAAAGGGTTTCCCGCCATTTCATTTCAGGGCGAAGACCCGCCGCCACCAGATAAAAAGACATCACGAAAAGCGTTATGGCCAGAAGCATCGCCAGCGGCAGGCTTGCCAGCGCGCCTATAACCGGCTGCAGCAGGAGCAGCGCAGTGCCGACGGCGGCCGCCGCTATTACTACCGGCGAGAAAACCATGAACTTGACCGACATCATCGGTATGGCGGACAGGAAATCGTCCATTGAGAACCCGCCCTTTTCCACGGCGAGCGCCGCGGCCCGGTAAAGCCCCAGCATTATCGCCAGACCGGAGAGCGTGATGACTGTGTAGAGGAATATTTCCACCCGCTGGTCCTGTATGAAGGCCCTGCCGCCGTCCCGCGCCTGTGAAGCCGCGTCCATGAGGTGCGCCGACAGCGAAAGCAGCGCGAAAATGGCGAAGACTCCTTTCTGTCCGGGCAGCAGGTCGTTCGCGCCCGCGAAAGCGTCTATGAACGAGGGGTGCTGTTTCTCCCCTTCCTGGCCTGGAAGGCCTGTTTCCTGCTGGTTTCTGTTTTCCATAAATCCGTGCGGGCGCTGGCTGCGCGCTGTTCGTGATTCCGTGTTTTGCTCCGGTCGCGGGAGTCCGGCTGAGTTTTGCCAAACCTTGCGCAGGGCTGCTTTCCTCCCGCGCGTCCGCGTAAGCCCGACTGCCATGCTCCGGGGTCCGGCTCCACCACTCCGTCTTCTCTGTTAAAGCGGGATTCCGGGGATGTTCTTTATGGGTATAATACTATATTGGCCCGCGGCCTTGCGGAGCGGGGTGGAATTTTAAAGTTCGAGGGACCGTCATGGAACGCAAACAGGCTCGTATTCTGATAGTGTCCGCTTCCGAGAAAGACCAGTCCTATGTCAGGCAGGCCGTCGAGGCCTGCGGACATATACCGGCCGGCATAACTCCCCGAGGAGAAACCGCGGCGGAGATGGCCCGCGTCCTCTGCGCCGACATCGTTCTGCTCGACCTTAAGCCCGCGGGCGAGTGCGGAGCCGTGTCAGCCGCGGCCGCCATCGCCGCTGAAACTTCAGCCGGCGTGATTTTCATGGCGTCTTCCGAGGCTGAGGCTTTCCCGGCGGTAAAAAGCTCTCAGGGCTCCCTCTATCTCATGAAGCCCCTTAATAGGCACGAGCTTGAGCTCGCTGTCGAGCTTGCCCTGCTGCGCTCCACCTCCCGCAGGGAGGTCGACGAGGCTGAGGCCGCTTTCCGGTTCCTTTTCTCCGGCGTGCCAGTCGGCATGCTGGAGCTGGACGGCCTGACCGTCCGCGCCGCCAACCCGTCCGCCGTTTCCCTGCTTCGCTATTCAAATGACGCCATACTGCAGAGAAGCGCAGCCGCGCTCTCCGCGCAGGAATCAACCGGCCCGTTTCTCGAAGCCATAAAGCGCTCCTCGCTGTCCGCGCCGGAGGAAGCCCGGCTTATATGCGGGGACGGCGTTGCGAGGTGGTTCGTTTTCTGCACCATACCGGTCGTACGGGGCGGACATGCCCTCACGTTGCTCTGCTTGAACGATATCCACCGCTTGAAGGCTGCGGAGGGAGAGCTGAAGCTTTATTCCCAGCGGCTTGCCGACCTGGTGGAGAGCCGTACCGCGGTTTTAAGGAAGCGCGACCAGTCTGCCGTCCTTGGCGAAGCGGCTGTTATGGTAGGGCATGACCTGCGCG
>CAYPTM010000352.1:0-2974 GCA_964413345.1 uncultured Elusimicrobiales bacterium | reverse complement strand
GTCCAGTGAGCTGTTTATCATGTCCAGCATCCGGCGGGCGTTGTTGAGGACTGAGCGCCACCAGTCCTTCTGCTCCTCCGGCACGTTGGGCATGGAAAGCATCACTTCCGGTATGCTTATCAGATTTGTCAGCGGGGACTTGAGATCGTGACGCATCGCGCGTTCCACGTCGTCGCGCATCTGCTCCGCGCTTTTCCGTTCGGTCAGGTCCCGGGCTATGGCGAATACCGCGTCTTTCCCTTCCCATCTTCCGCGGGAGAACTGTATCTCCACGCTTACCGTCTTCCCGTCGGCCCTTGTCATTTCCGAGGCAAACATTGCCGGGCCTTCCGCCGTTTTCGCCATCGCGGCTTTTATCCCTTCCCGCGCTTCGGGCTGGTTCAATTCAGGGAAATCCCCGGCCTGGCCTTCCGGCTGTTGCAGGACGGAGTTCCTGGCCGCCTTGTTGGTGTAGAGCAGTCTGCCGGACAGGTCGCATATGAATATCATGTCCTGCATGGAGTCGAAAAGGTTCTGGAGATTGCGGCGGTTGGCCTCAAGTTCCGAAACCGCCGTCAGCCTGTCGTAGAGCGCCGCGGCCTGGGCGGAGAATGATTCCAGCATGCGCAAGGCGGAGTCGCCTGTCATGACTTCCGTCTTGAAAACGCAAAGCAGGGCGCCCACGGTCTTGAATCCCGACGATATCGGCACGGCGCACATCGTGGCCGCGCCCATGGCCGCCATGTCCAGATGTGAATTCCTGATGACCGGGTGGAACCGGTCGAAGGTGGCGGTGTGGCCTTTCTCCAGCGATTCGGCCGCGTTGGCTATCTTGAGGAGCTCGTCGCTTTGGGAAATAGCGGCTTCGTCCCCTCTCTTCTGAAGCAGGGTGTATGTGCCGTCCGGGGTCCGTTTCAGCAGCGCGGCCGCCAGCACTTTGCCGGCGCGGAGCGTCTCGTCCAGTATTATGGAGGAGGCTTCGTCCAGCGTTTTCGCCGCCGACAGTGACAGCGCCAGCCTGTGCTGTGCGGTGGCGATGTTTTCCGCTTTTTTGCGGCGTGATATGTCTCTAACCGCCATTATGCAGCACTTGCCCCAGCGCTGCGTGGAGAAGCTCATGCTTATCTCGACCGGGAATACCGCGCCGTCTTTCTTCCGGTGGTAGTTGGAAGGAGAGCGCCGAGTCCAGTCCAGGGTGATTTCCGCCAGGTCCGAGTGGTCCGCCGCGATATCGTTGGTGGTCAGGGCAAGCAGCTCGTCTTTCGCGTAGCCGTAAAGCGCCCGCGCGGCCGGGTTGGCGTTTACTATTTTGCCGGTGCTGGCGTCGACAAGAAGTATCGCGTCAGGAACCGATTCAAACAGCGCGCGGTACTCTCGCTCGTGCCTTATAAGTTCGCTTTCCGCTTCCGAGCGGGCCTTGATGTCGCGCTCCAGCGCCTGGATAAGGCCGTTGAGGGAAAGGGAAACCTCGGTTATCTCGTCATTGCCGGAAACCGGGGCCCGCGTTGAAAGGTCGGTCCCGGCCCTGCGCGCGAAATCCCGGAGCACGCTCAGGCGCTTGAAAACCTTTTTCTGGAGGAAGAACGTCATCACCAGACCCACGAAGAGAGAAAGTGCCGCCGCGAAGGTTCCCACGGCCCACCGGCTGTTTAGCAGCCAGGGAGAACTGTCCGGCAGCCTGGTCTCCACTTCTAAAATGGCAAAGGGCTTTCCGGTTATGTCGTTGATGAGGGTATACGCCGCAAGGCGGCCTCCGGATATCCTTCTGGTGGCTATCCTGTCCGAGGTCAGCGTTTTCGAGACGGCCTGGGCTTCAGGGTACTTCCCCAGCGCGGAGAAGGGGATCAGCCTGACCGGCTCCACGGTATAAAGTCCCATCTGCTGCAGATCTTCCGCTGTCATTTTCCTGATGCCCGCGGCCACCGTCCGGGAGGAGGTTTCCACTTCCGGCATGGCCATCGCGGTGCCGACGGCGAAGGTGTCGCTTCCTGCGCTGAAGAAGCCTCTCGCTCCGTTGAGCAGCGTCCGCCTGGTGTCGGGCGAGTGGTCCAGAAACGCCGCCAGTTCCTGCGGAAGGGAAGAGTTGTATTTCACCGGCATGTTGCCTTCGGCGTCCAGTATCAGTATGTGGTCAGCGTCCCCGCGCCCCTTTACCACGGGCACCTTTGTTTCGACTGGCTGGACCGGCTGGGCAGGTTTTTTCGCGGCAGGTTGCGGGGCCGGCGCGTTCTTTTCGGCCAGGGCGTTGCGCGCGTCGTCCTGCAGAAGCTCGCCGGCGTGGTAAGCTGTCTGCCTTGCGGCGAAAGCGGCTGCGCGTCCGGCCGCTTCGTCGGCTTTCCGGTTGGCTTTGTCCACCAGCGTAAGGCACAGCCAGTCCAGGCCGGCCGTCATGGTGGCGCAGCAGAGCAGAAGCAGAAACAGAAGCTTCCCATTAAGGGAGGAGAATTTGCGTTTTTCCTGTGAAGTTGCGTTTGGTGGCATGTCCCGTCTCCGGTGTCAGGCGCAGTCAGTGCCGGCGCAGGGGATAGCCTGCAGTTCGGCCTTGATGTAATGGAGTATGGCCGGGGCAAGCAGTATGCCGGTCACGCCCATTATAATTTCCCCCGCCAATATCGCCAGCAGGGTCTGCCACATGGGCACGTTGATGCTGGAACCCATGATGCGGCTGTTGAGAAAGTATTCCAGCTTGTGTATGAAAATCAGGTAGAGCAGTGCCAGCGCCGCCATTTTCAGGGACATGGTCAGCGCCGTCATTGTGATGAGCGTGTTGGTGAGCAGGTTCCCTATTATCGGCAGCAGCCCCAGCACAAAAGTTGTGGTGATCAGGAATGCGGCGTACGGCATGGCAATTATCGAAAGGAATATCGCCGTCATGATCGTGTTCAGGGCGGATATTATCACCTGCGCTCCGAAAACCTTCTCGAATCCGGTCATGAACAGGCGCACTCTCTGGTTGAATTCCTTCCTGACCGCCTCGAACATGTTCGGCGGGGTT
>CAYPTM010000351.1:0-2980 GCA_964413345.1 uncultured Elusimicrobiales bacterium | reverse complement strand
GCCCTAAATTCGTGCCGGTGCTGACATCCTTCTTCGAGCGCTTCAGCCCGGACAAGGCCCCCACTGCCGTGGAAACCGTGGAAGGCGCCATAGTCAAGATGGGAGAGGTTCTGAAGAGCGAGCAGGCGGCAGGCAAAAAAATAATGATACTGGCGGCGGTGGACTTCTCCCACGTCGGCCCGCGTTTCGGCGGCAAGCCGGACATGAAACCCGAGCACAAAAAGAAGATAGAGGAACTCGACCGCAAGGCTATGTCCGAAGCGGAAAAGATGGACCCGGCGGCATTTTATGAGAGCATCGTGGACGCGGACGAAGCCTGCAACGTTTGCGGCCTTTCCGCGCTTTACACGGCCCTGCGCCTGATGAACGCGCTGCGCGGCGATACTCCGGCGAAGGGAAACCTGCTTTCATATATGCAGGCCCCGGACGAGGGAGGCGGCATAGTCTCCTTCGCTTCCATGATTTTCGAAAAGGAGTCCGCGAAATGAGCGACGAATGGGTCAAGGACGCGTGCGTTGCCGTAACGGTTTGCGACGAGACGGGCATAATTCTTGAGATGAACACCAAGGCCAGGGCCACCTTCGCCAAAAGCGGCGGGGGCGACCTCATCGGCAAGAACCTGCTGGACTGCCACCCCCCGCATGCGCGGGTTAAAGTGGAGGACCTGCTCAAAAACCCGCGCACCAACGCGTATACCATAGAAAAGAACGGCCTGAAGAAGCTTATTTACCAGCTTCCATGGCATAAGGACGGCAAATTCGCCGGTCTGGTGGAACTGAGCATGGAACTGCCGGCCGAAATGCCGCATTTCGTGCGCAAGCCGTCCTGAACGGGCTTGACCGTATCCCTGCCGGTTACGGATACATGTAATGTATAATCCTGCTAGCGGACAACAGAGGCAAAATGGAAAAAAAATACGAGATTTTGAAGGCCAATCTGGCGGAATGGACGGACATAGGGCAGGCAATCTCCCTTCTGAACTGGGACCAGGAAACGAACATGCCCCCCGGCGCGGCGCAGGGCCGCGCTCAGGCGCAGGGCACGCTGTCGCGCATAGCGCACGAGAAGGCCACTTCGGCTGAATACGGCAAACTGCTGGACGAACTGTTGCCCTGGGCCGAAGGGAAAGGCAGGGACAGCGAGGAATACGCCATGCTCCGCGAGGCGAAGCGCGGCTACGACCTCAGCGTTAAGCTGCCGGCGGCTTTCGTGCAGGAATGCTCGGAAACATCCAGCTCCGCCATGGTGGCGTGGCGCGAGGCGAAAAAGAGTTCCGATTTCCAGGCCTTCAAGCCCCATCTGCAGAAGGTGGTGGAGCAAAACCGCCGCAAGGCGCAGTATCTGGGCTTCCGGGAAACCCCCTACGACGCGCTGCTGGATATCTACGAGCCCGGCATGACCAAGGCCACGGTGGCCAAGGCTTTTGCGCAGCTGCGTTCCGAAATTGTGCCGGTCTTCGCGGAAATAAGGGCCAGAAAGGAAGCGGTTTCAAACAAAATACTCACCCGCAGTACCGATACGGACAAGCAGTTCCGCCTGACGCAGGACCTGCTTAAGGCGATGGGCTACGACTTCAACCACGGGCGGCAGGACCGCTCCACCCATCCGTTCACCACCAGCATAGGCCCGGACGATATCCGCGTCACGACCTGGACCGACAAGAAATGGATACCGGCGGCCATATACGCCTCCATACACGAGGGCGGGCACGCGCTTTACGAGCAGGGCATAAACCCCGCGTACCACAAAACGGCGCTTGGCGGGGCGGCCTCCCTCGGCACACACGAGAGCCAGAGCCGCCTCTGGGAAAACATCGTGGGCAGAAGCGAACCCTTCTGCAAATGGCTGCTGCCGCAGCTGAAAACATACTTCCCTTCGGTGTACGGCAAGGTCACGGAAGAAGAGCTGTACCGGGCGGTCAACAAGTCGGAGCCTTCATTCATCCGCGTGGAAGCCGACGAGGTAAGCTACAACCTGCACATACTCCTGCGCTTCGAGATAGAGAGCGCCATGCTTGAGGGGACGCTCACGCTGGATGACGCGCCCGAGGCGTGGAACGCCAAAATGAAGGAATACCTGGGCATAACGCCGAAGAAAGCCTCGGACGGCATACTGCAGGACGTGCACTGGTCCATGGGCGCGATAGGCTATTTCCCCACTTACACGCTGGGTAACATAATGTCCGCCCAGTTCTACGAACAGGCGAAAAAATCGGTCCCCGGCATGGAGGACGGTTTTGCGCGGGGAGATTTCAAACCCCTGCTCGGCTGGCTGCGGGAACACGTGCACAGGCACGGCTCGCGCTACCGCGCGGCGGAACTGCTTGAGAAGGCAGGCTGCGGCCCGCTGGACGTGAAGCCTTTCGCCGCCTATATAAAAGGCAAATATTCAAAGATTTACGGATTTTAAACCAGAATAATGGAGGGTGGACAATGAACGCAATACCTAAAGTGCCGGCGCCGTACAACGAGCCGATTCTCTCTTACGGCCCCGGAACGCCGGAAAAGAAGGCCCTCAAGGCCAAGCTCAAGGAACTAAGCGACACGCAGATAGACATCCCGCTTTATATCGGCGGCGAGGAAGTGAAGACCAAAAATATCGGAAACTACGTGAAACCGCACGAACACCACCACATACTGGGCAAGTACCACAAGGGCGGCGCGAAGGAAGCCGATATGGCCATCAAGGCCGCACTGAAGGCCCGCAAGGAATGGGCAGACATGCCCTTCCACGCGCGCGCTTCGATATTCCTTAAAGCGGCGGAACTGCTCTCCGGCCCTTACCGCGCCACCATGAACGCCGCCACCATGCTCGGCCAGAGCAAGAACCCCTATCAGGCGGAAATAGACGCGGCCTGCGAGCTGGCCGATTTCTTCCGCTTCAACGTTTACTACGCGGAGCAGATATACGCGCAGCAGCCGGCCTCCCCCAAAGGCAACTGGAACTATCTTGAGCAGCGCGCGCTGGAAGGCTTCATATT
>CAYPTM010000350.1:0-2985 GCA_964413345.1 uncultured Elusimicrobiales bacterium | reverse complement strand
GGCCGAACAGCGCGGAAGTGCCAGTGACAAAATTGAAATCCAGCAGGTCCGCCGCGTAGGAAAGCTCTCTTGCCTGATAGCGCCCTCCGTCCGTCTGTCCAATATCAAATATCCTAGAGGCCGCCGTTTTTGAATTGTCCGTGTAGTGGCTTATGTAGCGCGCGCTTTCGTCGTGCAGAACTCCGCGCCCCTGTACCGCGACGGAAGCGGCGCACCACGCGGCCCACAGCGCCGCCAGCGCAAGCGGGAACCACCATGCTCGCTTAAGCATTTGCTTTGTCCCTGTGGCGTTTTATGAATACAGCGGTCTTGGCGCTTGCCAGTTCCCTCACGGCGTCCTTGCCAACCCAGCGCACCTGCGGGCTGTCTGAAGCGGACAGCTCTTCCGCAACGGTAAGGGCTTTCCGGTTCAGCGCCATGTTCCTCTTGCCGATTTGCCGGAGGGCCCAGTTGACCGCTTTTTTGACGAAGTTCCGGTCATCTTTCGCGCCTTTTCGGATCAGGGGCAGGAGCTTTTCAAAATCCCTGTCCTTCGCCGTCCTGTCGTGGACGGCGAGGGCGGCCATTGTAGCATAGGCGGCGCGCCTGACAAATTCTTCCTCCCTTGCCGCCCATTCCCGGGCTTTCTTCCATGCGAAGGGCGCGTATGCCAGCAGGTTTAGGCAGAAATTATCGCATGCGGCCCAACTGTCCAGGTCGAGAGCCCAGCGTTCCGCCGTGTCTTCTGAAAGCAGTTCGGGTTCCCCGACAAGACATGCAAGCGTCCTGCCTTCATGCAGTCCGCCTTCCCAAAGCAATTCGGCAAGTTTCTGCGAGCGGCCGTATTCCTTCGCCATTCTCCTCACCACCGGCATGGGAACGCCGAGGCAGTTGGCGGAGCTTATGCCGAAGCGGCGCATCCCCTCGATGTTCCGTTCGTTGCGCATGGCTTTAAGACGCGCGGTTATCTCCCGTGCGGCTTTTTCCGGTGTGATGCCTGTCAGCTTTGTCTTCATCGGCCTAATAGTCTTTTCCTGTTATGCCTTTCAAAGCGTTGGATAATTCCACGCGTTTTGAAGAGTACGGGGGACTCTCTTTGTAGAGTTTTTCCAGTTCCGGCACGGCGGATACCGCCTTTAGCTTTATTAAACCCTTCGATGCTTCTCTCCGTATATCGGAACGAGTGTTATTTTCACCAATGACCTTAACTAGCAAATCAATCCTGTTTGTCCGTACTGCGATATTGACAACAAGGTCTGAAAACCACCTGTTCTTAAGGTAGAGAGTTACTATACGCTCATCCACCTCACTTAGTGTCGGGGTTGTGGTTGCGTCGCATGTGTTTTCCAGCATTGCAGCCGTATCTTCTTTGAACGCAGTATCATCACCATTAAGTAATTTCCACATCAACGGAATAGCAGTCTTGTCACGCATAAATTTGAATGTGTAAGCCACGTTGCTCTGATAATTAGAAACAGGACTATACGAGATCGATTTATAGAGCTTCACCAAATCAGGAGCAACCTTCATTCCGAACTGACTCAATGCGATAGAAGCAGAGGGCGTCCACTTAAGCGCCCTCATAAGCGCAGGTATGGCACGCTCATCACCAAACTTCCCCAAAGCCTCAACCGCAGCATCACGCACCTCAAAACGTCCGGGATTAAGTTTTTCCTCCCTGGCACTGCCGTCCTTAACCGAGTCAATGAGTTCGGGCACGGCATCCCTTACGTTGTTCCAGGTAACCCATCGAATCGCCGTCATCCGGGCCATGTTGTTACCGTGATTTATATGCTTTATCACCGCAGGCGCAAGGCGCAGGTCCGTGCATCTAAGTATTGTTTCTGCCGACGCCCGGGCAGCCCGACCACCGTTATCTTCATCTGAATCGAAAGCTGGTATGACCATACGGTTCATCACGTCGAAAAGAACTTTAACCTCTTTTTCGGTAGAAGGTTTGCGCGTCCCGAGTGCAGCTATAAGCAGGCGTTTCTCTTGGTCATCCTTTACTTTGCGCAGTTTAGTGGTAAGTTCAATCAGAGACATGGCATCTAATTCTGGAACTCGTTTGCCAGCGAGTCTTTCAAAGAACTCTCGTTTTTCGACCGTATAGTCCTTTGGACGGGACCCAAGCGATGCATGTATAGAAGAGGACATGCCGCCGCACAGTATCAGCATGGCTACTGGCAAAATACGGCAAATCACATTATTCAGCATAAATACCCCTGATATCTCCAGTCAACTAGACGGTTCGAAAGTTTATTTTTTGAGTCGTTGAGATTATCCCAAATTGAAATCGTCCCGGTTTTGCGGGAGAAGGTCAACTGTGTGACTTGGGTAACTGTTCCCCCCAAGTCATTGTATGCGTTCTGTGCCATCAACTCAAGACGCCGCTTCCCCTCGCGCGGGCGCAAATATGATAACCTTATATGCGGCAATACAAACATTCCTCACAGGGGAAAACAAGTGGAAGAAAACAAGAAGGAAGAACTGTCCCTGCTGGAGTCGCTGAAGATTCTGTTCGGCGCGTCCAGGGGCTTCTGGCTGGTAAACATGGTCAATTTCGGGGATGGCATAGCCTATTTCGGCGTGCTGACTCTCCTTACCCGTTTTCTCGGCACCCGTATCGGGATGTCCGACCATATAACCGGGGTGAGCGTCTCGGCCTTTACCGGCCTTGTGACGCTGTTCATGTTCGGCGGTGGTTTTGTCTCCGACAAGCTGGGCGTGCGCCGCGCGATAACGTGGTCCGTGCTCTCTCTGTTCGCGGGACGGGCCCTGCTGACGCTCTCTCCGGGTGCGCAGGCCCACTGGCTGTCGTTTGCCGCCGCGTGGGGTGGACTGTTCCTGATGGCGGCTGGTTCCGGCGTGCTGCAGCCGGCGCTTTATGCCGGCATAAAGGAATACACGGATTCCCGCACCGCCACCATAGGCTACGGCCTGCTGTATTCCATAATGAACCTGGGCATAGTGTTTGAAAACTTCCTTTCCCCGTTCGTCCGCACC
>CAYPTM010000349.1:0-3034 GCA_964413345.1 uncultured Elusimicrobiales bacterium | reverse complement strand
GCTCAAGCGCCATCCGCATGGTAATAGCGGAGCTTGGCGGCAAGGGACAGGCGCGCCAGCTTGAGAACCTCTCCCGCCCGGCCATGCTGGGCAGGGATGTTTTCACGGACGGCCGCATAGGCAACCAGACCGCGCGCGAGTGCCTGTCCATACTCTCCGACTTCCGGGACATCATACAGTCCTACGGCGTTCACAAGACCATTGCCATAGCCACCAGCGCCGTGCGGGAAGCCTCCAACCGGGACAACTTCGTAGACCAGGTTTTCATCCGCACCGGCATAGACGTGGAAGTGATAGAGGGGATGGAGGAAAACCGCCTCGGCCTGATAGCGGTGGAAAAAGCCCTGGACAACGTTTTCGACCTGCAGAAGGCCAACTCCCTCATCATGGAGGTCGGCGCGGGCTCGACCGAAGTCACAATACTGGTCAAAGGCAAAGTCGCCCTCTCAAGGACGCTGCCGCTTGGTTCCATACGCATACCGTCGCTGCAGCGCAGCGACTACGCCGAACCGGCGGAGCTGCAGCGCGCGCTTAAGCGCGTGCTGCGCACGCTTCTGGAAGACCTCTCCCGCGAATTCAATCTTTCGGACATAGACACTTTCATCGCCGTAGGCGGCGACATGCGCCACGTCATACGCCACCTCAGCGGCACGACTGAAGGTGTCATAGCCAAACTTTCAAAAGACTCCTTCACGGATTTCGCGAAATCCGCGGCAAAACTGACGCCGGAGGAAACCGCCGTCAAGCTGGGTATCCCGTACACGGAAGCCAAGCTGTTCTTCCCGGCGATGATGGTTTACGCCGGCTTCCTGCAGGAAACAAAGGCGGAAAGCATAATAGTCCCCATGGTCAGCATAAGGGACGGCCTGCTGCTGGAAGCCAGCCACATGCTTTCCGGCTACAAGCGGAGCGACCTTTCGCGCCAGATGATAAACTCCGCCAAAAGCCTCGGCAGGAAATACAGGTACGACGAGGCCCACGCCGCCAACGTGACCGCGCTGGCTCTGGGCATATTCGACCAGATGGAGAAGGAGCACGGCCTTTCCGGCGCGGAACGCCAGCTGCTGGAAGTGGCGGCCATACTGCATGACATAGGAATTTACATCTCCCCATCCTCCCACCACAAGCATTCCATGTATCTGGTGGAAGCGGCGGAGATATTCGGCCTGCGCAAAAGCCACAAGGACATAGTGGCCAACGTGGTGCGCTACCACAGGCGCTCCCTCCCGAAGCCGACGCACGTGCAGTACATGTCCCTTCCCCGCCCTGACAGGGTTATAGTCTCCAAGCTGGCGGCCATACTGCGCGCGGCCGACGCGCTGGACAACAGCCACCAGCAGAAGATAAAGTCCGTCCGGCTGGAAAAAAAGGCGGAAACCTGCGTTTTCTGGGTGGACGAAAAGGCCGGCGACATCGCCCTTGAACGGCAGTCACTGGCGGAAAAATCCAACATGTTCAGCGACATATACGGCCTTTCGCTTACGCTGCGGCAGGAAACGCCTTCCGCGCGAACCGCTTCATAGGGCAGACAATGGAAAAACTTTTCAACCGCGAAACCTCACTGCTGGAATTCAACGCCCGGGTGCTTGCCGAAGGGATGGACCCTGACAACCCCCTGCTTGAAAGGCTTAAATTCATCGGCATAGTAAGCTCCAATCTCGACGAATTTTTCCAGGTGCGCGCGCCGCGCCTCGGCGATGACGCGACAGGCGAGGCCGTCCGCAAAAAAGCCCGCCAGCTCATAGACTCGCAATACTCCTATTTCGTCAAGGCCATGGTGCCGGAACTTGCGGCGGAAGGCATAGTCCGGGTGGAACCGCCCGCCCTTACCGAAAGGCAGTACCAGCACGTACACCGGCTTTTCCATGAGGAGCTTTTTCCCGTCCTGACCCCCATAGCTCTCCGCGACGACGCTCCTCCCCCCGCGCTCACGAATCTGCGCCTTTACTTCTCCGCCATGCTCAGAAAACCGGGCGAGACCGAACCGGTTCTGGCGGTGGCGGAAGTGCCGGGCAATTTCCCTCGCATGATAGCGCTCCCCTCGGAAAAAGGCTACCAGTTCCTTCTGGCGGGGGACCTGGTCTCCATGTTCGCGGAGGACCTTTTCCCCGGCTGTTCGGTAATCGAGAAAGGACTGTTCCGCCTTACGCGCGCGGCCGACCTCTCCCTCAACGAGGAGGAGGACGAGGATTTTCTCAAAACGATGGAAGAAGCCGTCCGGCAGCGCCGCACGGGCCGCATATCCAGGATAGAGATGTCCTGCCCGGACACGCTGTTCGCCGCGCTCGCCAAAAAGCTGGACCTGAAAGGCGCGGAGATTTACCAGAACATGTCATGGCTGAACCTGAAAAACATTTCCCAGTTCGCCTTCCAGCCGGGCTACGACAACTTGAAGCGGCCCCAATGGGAGCCCAAGGCGGTCTCAGAACTGGACAACGCCGACGACATTTTTGAGGAAATAAAAAAGAAGGACTCCCTGCTGCATGTTCCCTACGAGTCCTTCGCCCCTGTCATAAGGCTTATAACAGACGCGGCGTCCGACCACGGCGTGATGGCCATAAAGATGACGCTTTACCGCGCCGGGGCCAATTCAGCTATAGTAAACGCGCTGGAGCGCGCCGCCCTCAACGGCAAGCAGGTAACCGTTCTGGTCGAGCTGAAGGCCCGTTTCGACGAGGAGAACAATATAGGCTGGGCGCGCAGGCTTGAAAGCGCCGGAGCCACCGTCCTGTACGGCCTGCGCGGGCTGAAAACCCACGCCAAGGCGCTGCTGATAGTCCGGCGTGAGGCGGAGGGCATAAGGCGCTACTGCCACCTTGGCACGGGCAATTATAACGAAAAGACCGCCCGGCTTTATTCCGACCTGAGCCTGTTCACCGCCAGGGAAGACATCGCGAACGACATGTCGGCCTTTTTCAACATGATAACGGGCTATTCCCAGCCTTTGCAGTGGCGCAAGGTGGAAACCGCGCCGTTCGGCCTGCGCCGAAAAATACTGCGCCTTATAGAGAGGGAAGCCCTCGGCAGCACGCCG
>CAYPTM010000348.1:0-3059 GCA_964413345.1 uncultured Elusimicrobiales bacterium | reverse complement strand
GCTGGCCTCGGGCAGCCCCGTTTATTTCAAACGCGTACGCCTTCAGGCCAGGACATGGAACGGAAGCGCCTACGCCTGGGAAACCGCAAGGGACGTGACAGCCGACCTGCTGGAAATAGCGCCTGTGCGCTGGAAGCTGGACAGGGAAGCTTATGGTGTGTGGACTCTGTCCAACACCACACTGAAACTGCGCAACGACAGGGGCCAATGGAGGAAAGGCGCGGCCGGCGGCTACTTCACGGACGGGCGGGTAATGCACAAAAGCCGCGTCACCATAGAAGCCGGCGTTTCCGGCGAAGACGGCGAAACGGCCGAATATCTCTTCACCGGACTGATAAAAAATGACCCGGCTTACGATATTGACGCCAAAGAGGTGACGGTGACCATAGTAGGCCAGCTGGCGCTATTCGAGGATTGCCCGGCCAAAGACATATCGATAACGGTGAAAGGCGAGCTGGCGGGGAGCGACTCCGGCGCTGAATTTTACACTTCCTCAAACGGCGTGGGGAAGATAATCAGCGTAAAGCGTGGAGCGACAGAAGGCGGAGAGGCTGCCGCGGCGGAACTGAAAACACAGACGGACTACTCCATAGCGGACCTGAACGAGCCGTCAAAGCCGGCAAAAATAACTCTCAACGACCAGCTCACCACCGGCAACAGCCTCTGGCTGACATACATACGCTGGCATCAGGGGAAATCCATCGAATGGGCGGTGGAACGGATATGCGAACAGGCCGGCGTAGACAAACGGGAGATATCGCCGGCGGTGTTCGGCAACTCGGCGCGCAACACGTTCGCGCAGACCGACGCGAACGGCTTTTCCTCCGGCACGGGGGAAAGCGTGACCTGGGAAAGCGGGGATGTAATGTCCAAAGCGGATTTCGCCCCTTGCGTCTCCTTCGAGTGGGAAACGTTGGAGGGAGACAACATTTCGTGGGACAGGCGGCCCATGCTGCCGGAATTCTACACGGGAACGGAACGGGTAAGCGCCGCACCATGCCTTCCGTCCATAGCGCCGGACAAAAGCGCGCGCTGGGCATCCGCGCGCGCGGCCAGCTCCGCGGCATATGGCACCTGGCAGTTCGACTGTGACGAGGGGGCGCTGGCGGCAACCCCGCATTACATGCACTTCATTTTCTCGGATGGCGGCAGGACCTCCGGAAGCGGCTACTGCCTGAAAATTGTTTTTTCGAACAGGGCGGCCAACACCCTGACATTTTCACTGCACAGGGTCAACGGCGGGGCGCTGAGAAATCTCTGGTCCACGGATTATTGCGCCACGCGGCAGCCATGGGGAAACTCCTTCTCATTTCTGAGGTTCAGAATCGCGCGCGACGGCGCGGGGAACTTCTCGCTGTTCGTAATGCATGGTGTCAGCGGACAATGGACGGGATTCGGAACAATCGCGGCGGACAACTTCATAACGTCCTGTTCCCATATGCTGACCGCCTTTGATTTCCCGGCGTGGGATTTATCATGCCCGCAGGGAGCGTTTTCCAGAATAGGGTACAGTTGGCAGGTAATGACCGGGCCCGGGAGCTATTATCCGTATGTCAATTACGTTTCGCCCGCGATAGACGGAGGGCCGGCGCTGACAAGATGGGGATCGCTTTCCACGCTTGAGGATATTCCCGGCGGAACCGCCACCGCCTATGACGTTCGCGAAAGTGATTCGGAAAGCGGGACATGGAGCGACTGGACATCCGTCGGTAACACCGGGCAGCTGCCGCTTGTAAAAAGATTCATCCAGTTGCGCTGGAGGGCCTACTCCAACCCGGGGCAGGATGCCGCGCCGCTGCTTCAGCAGTGGAGCGTGGAATACTACACTTCGGCGATAACGCTTCCGCTGCTAAATTTCACCGGCCTTAACTGCCTGCAGGCGCTGGAGGAGTTGGCGGAAATGTGCGCCTACGAAATTGGTTTTGACACCTCGGACATGTTCATTTTCAGGCCAAGGCTTACGGCCCTGACGCCCGTAATGACGTTGGACGAAAACAATACGCTGCAGGTGACTAAACTATCAACCGGCGCGGAGCGGCTCTATAACCGGATTACAGTGGCATTCGGGGAATACACGCGCACCGCCGACCCCAGGATGCTAGGAGAGGCGCGTCCGGATTCAATGGACCTGTTCGGTGTCAGGGAACTGACGGTGACATCAGGCGGCCTGCTTCCGGCGGAATCGGTGGACATAGCATGGGCCATAGCCCCGACGGTTTACGCCTACACCGGCAAGGCCAGGAGGCAGGCCACGCTGAAGACGCGCTTTGCCGTGCACCTTGAACTGGGAGACAGGGTGACTGCGGTTTTCAAGGACGTCTTCAGGTTATGGAGCTGGGGAGAGGCCGGAGCGGCCTACGGTGACGCGGGCGGGACTTATTATTGCTCAGCTCCGGATGGAGCCGTAATGGTCATGCGTGTTGAGGGGATAGAATACGACCTTGAAAACTGGACTACGACTTTCGACCTGGTGGAGGCCGGGTAGCTTATGGGATTACCTAACAACATTCAAAACGGGGACGTGCCGGACGCGGAGAAGCTTATGGCGAATTTTCTCTATTGCGCCGAGGGAAAGGGCATAAAATCCGGCACCGGCGGGGAGCTGGCGGCTTACGCCGCCGCGCAAAGCGCGGGAACGCGCTTCCTGGCCTACGACACGGAGGCGCGGCAGGTGCTTTTCTACTGCGGCGACGGAACGTGGAAAATAATCGGCTGAGGTGGCCTATGGCAAAAACACTCGCAGAAATTATCAGGAACATCGTCGCTGCCGGCACGCTGCTCTCGGCCGCGGCCGCGGGACAGTGCGCGGATTCCGCATATTACAACCTGTCCTCTTCCGGGGACAAGGCGGAGATGCGCCTCTCCGGCGGCATAACAATAGCGGCTTCCAGCTCCACGGCCGACACAGCGACAATCCGGCTGGACGGCGCGGCGGGCTCCATCAGCGCGAACGGAACAATAAACTCGGCCGCCGGATTCACCCGCAACGGCACGGACATACTCGCCGGGGCAGTGCCTCTCTCGCGAAAGGTAAACGCCGCCGCGCCCCTGACCGGCGG
>CAYPTM010000347.1:0-3059 GCA_964413345.1 uncultured Elusimicrobiales bacterium | reverse complement strand
GAAGTCTGGAGTATGGAGTAGACGGAAACCTCGATGCGCTTGCCTATGTGGCGGCGTCCTTCCTCCACAACGACCATGGTGCCGTCATCCAGATAGCCCACGCCCTGCTCCTTCTCCTTGCCTTCCTTCATCACAAATATGGCCATGTTCTCCCCCGGCAGGACCACCGGCTTGAGCGCGGTCGCCAGGTCGTTTATGTTGAGCACGGTGACGCCTTCCAGCGCCGCCAGCTTGTGCATGTTGAAGTCCGTCGTGACGACGCAGGCCCCCATCTCGCGCGCGATGCGGAGAACCTTGGCGTCGATCTCCTTTATTTCGGGAATATCCTTGTCCATCACCTTGAAGGAGATTTCCTTGTTCTCCTGAAGGCGGGCGAGTATGTCCAGCCCTCGGCGGCCCTTGGCGCGCTTGAGCGGGTCCTGCGAATCCGCGAGGGAATGCAGGTTGGTAAGCACGAACCGCGGCACCACCAGCTGTCCGGAGATGAAATGCGTGTCGCAGATATCTATTATGCGGCCGTCTATGACGGCGCTGGTGTCCAGGAACTTTATGGCGGAACCGCGCTTCTTGACCACGGAGGAGATGTCCTTGTCCAGCTCCTCGAGCTCGCTGACCTTGCTGACGGCGATTATCATGCCCAGCAGCGCCAGCAGGAACTGCGTCAGGACGTGGAACTTGCGCCACAAGCCCACGATGCTCTCATTGTCCAGCTGCAGGACGCCGGCGTCCAGCAGCCGCGCCAGGATGATGCCCAACACCGCGCCGGAAATGCCGACGATGAGAGTCATCAGGTTGATGCTCTCGAGCAGCATTTCCATGCCCACCAGCACAATGCCGCAGATGAGGCCGGCCAGCACCCCTCTCCAGTCCTGCGCGATGAGGTAATACGTTATTATCGGCGAACCGAGCAAAGCAATGAACCTCAAAACCCATACCAGCATGTCGTACCCTCCGTAAACGGGAAAGCGCGGACGGACTAGGCCGCCGCCTTGGGGATATGCGAGACTATATCCCCTATTTCCTCGATTTCTGTAATTTCGATGGGGCAGCCCTTGGGCCTGTCCTCTTTGGAAAGCGTCGGGGTGAAGGCTCTTCTGTAACCCATACGGTAAGCCTCCGCCAGACGCAGTTCCATGCCGGAAACCCTGGCCGACTGTCCCAGAATGCCCGCCTCGCCGATGAAAACCCAGTCCGGGGGAATGATGATATCCCGGGCGGAGCTTATAACGGCTGCGCACAACGCCATGTCGAGCGCGGGGTCGGCGAGCTTGAGTCCCCCCGCGAGGCTTGCGTACACATCCCTGTTCTCCAGGCTCACGCCGGCGTGGCGCTCTATCGCCGCCAGAAGAATCTGGAAGCGGTTAGAGTCCAGGCCGGTGGCCATGCGGCGCGGAAAAGGATACCGCGTCGGCGCGACCAGCGCCTGCACTTCGGAAAGGAGCGGACGGTTGCCTTCCAGCGCCATGGAAAACGCCCGCCCCTTCAAAGGCCTGCTCTTGCTGCCGCTGGTGAAGCACGCGTTAGCGTCCTCCACCGGCTCCAGGCCGCCCTCGGCCATGCGGAAAATACCCAGTTCCGACGTGGGGCCGAAGCGGTTCTTGTGCGCGCGCAGAACGCGCAGCAGGTTATGGCGCTCGCTGTCGAAGTACAGCACCGTGTCAACTATGTGCTCGAGCACCTTCGGACCGGCGAGATCGCCGTCCTTGGTGACGTGCCCCAGCACGAACAGCGCGGTCCCCTCCGGCTTGCACAGGCGCAGCAGCTCGGCCGCGCTTTCGCGCACCTGCCCGATTGTGCCGCAGCTGCCGGTGAACTCCGGATGCGAGACCGTTTGAATCGAGTCTATCACCAGCACGTCAGGCCCCACCTTGCGGTAGGCCGCGATGATTTTCTCAAGATTCGTTTCCGCCAGCAGGGAAATATCGGCCTCAGCGCGCACGCCGAGCCTCTTGGCCCGCGCGGCCACCTGGCCGATGCTTTCCTCGCCTGTAACGTAAAGTATTTTCTTCCCCCGCGCCAGATTGGAGGCTATCTGCAGCATGAGCGTGGACTTGCCTATGCCCGGATGCCCCGCCAGCAGTATCATCTGCCCGCGCACTATGCCGCCGCCCAGAAGGCGGTCCAGCTCGGAAATGCCGGTAGGCTCATGGACCGCCTCGGTCGCGTCGCTTTTGGAAAGGGGCACTACTTCAGAGGAGAAACCGGTCAGTCCCCGGCGGGCCTTTGGCTCCGCGGCGACCTCCTCCACTTCCTCCTCAAGGGTGTTCCATTTGCCGCACTCCGGGCACTGCCCCAGCCATTTGGTGGAGGCGGCCCCGCATTCCCGGCATTTGAACACCGTCCTGAGCTTGGCCATCCCCTAGTTGCCCCCCGAGCGCATGGTGCCCAGCGTGGCCAGGCCCAGCAGATAGGCGATATCCTTGTCTTCGAAGGTTATCTTGGTCATGTACTGGGTGTTGCCTGTGCCCTGTATGTCGGAAGCCATGTAACCGAACGAGATGAAGCGGTTAACGCGGAATTCCGCCCCGAGGTTCCAGTTCGGATGAGAGAACTTGCGCCCCTTGATGGTGCGGTTGCGCATGAAGTCATAGCCTTCGCCAAGCAGCGAGAAGCGGTTGAGGAAAGTGTCTTTCCCGCCCATGGGCGTGTACTTTATGCCGAAGCCGCCCGAGCCCTTTATCATGCCGGCGTAGAAATCCGTCCTATCCGATTCCCAGCCCAACTGGGCGTCTATGCGGTTCTTCTCCACATAATCAGGCCGAAGCGGGTTGTCGTCCGTGTTGCCGATGTTCGTAAGACCCAGCTTGTAATACCGGCCCTTGCGGGGAACGATTTTCACGTCCACATCGCTGCGGGAGCTGAGTATCTGCGGCTCGTAACGGTTGGTGTACATCCAGTAGACCCGGAAATCGTTGAACTTGGTGAGCATGGTCTTGGCCTGGCTGGTGGCGTCCTTGAGGTTGGTAATGGTTTCCTTGACCTCTTTCTTCATCTCCGGATCGCCGATCAGAGCGCCGACAGGCCCCTGCCCGCTGTTGAGTTTGTCCATCAGCACGTTG
>CAYPTM010000346.1:0-3061 GCA_964413345.1 uncultured Elusimicrobiales bacterium | reverse complement strand
CGCCCTGGCGCTGGTTCTGCTGGGCCCGCTGGGTCTTTGGATTATATTGAGGAAACCGGAAAAGGCTTCCGGCCGGGAGCCGGTGCAGTTTTATGACGCGTCCATGCAGCAGACAATGGTTTCAAGGGGGGAACCTGCGGTGCGGACCAGTGCCGGGATGGGCGTCGCCGGCGCGGGCCTTGCCCTGGTTTCAGGTCTGCTGACAGCATACCTTCTTTCCGCGAAGCTCCCGCTTGTCAAGGACGCTCTCGCGCGAATTCTATCCGTCAACGCCCTGGCTTTCGCCATAGCCGGCTGGTTCGCCGGAAGGCAGAAATTCCGCCTCCTGTCCGGTTCCATTACAGTATCCGCCGGAAATGCCGCGCTCGGAGCGTACATCGGGGCAAATCTTGGCCTGCTTATAGGCGCGCTGCTGGCCACGCTTCTTGCCGGGGATGTGTTTGTCACCGCACTGACCGCCGGGCTTTCCTGCGCGGCGGGCCTTGCAACAGGCGCGGACTGCTTCCGCCTTTTTGCCGGCAAGGGCACCATAATCGTCCTCTTGACCGGCAAATCGGCTCCCAGGGGGATAGAACCATCACCCAAACCGGTTCCGGCAGCTCAGGTCAAAAAGATGGATGTGGAGCGCTTCGCGCCGCCTTCCTCGCCGAAAAGGGAGGACCATGCCCGCTACGCGCCGCCGGAACTGAAGGCTGAACCGCCAGCCGGAAAGGAAACGCCGGTCCCCGCGCAGGAACTGGTAATGGAACGCTTCGGTGAAAATTCCAGGGTCATTGACGAAAAACCCAAGGCGCGGGATACGGAAAGGCCACCCAAAAAAGAGATTGTGATAGAACGTTTTGACGCGGGCTTCATAAAGCCGGACGACATGCCCAAGCCCGCACCCAAGACTCCCCCGAAGCCGGACGTAATCAGTCTCGCGAAGGTGACGGTCAATAACGTCAAGCTGGACCTTCCCGGCAAAAAAGAAACGCCGGAACCGGACGAAGATGAAGGCATTCCACAGATAAAGGTCAGGACGGCCCCTCATGAAGGCCGCAGGCCCACTCCCCCGCCGGCGCCTCCCGTTTCCGCACCTAAGAAGGAAAATATTCCGGATGAAGTGGAACGGCTTGCGGAACAGACGTTCTCCGAAACCAAGCCCGAGCCCTTTACCCCGAAAGCCTCTCCGAAAGAGGAAAAACTGAGCCTGCCGGAGGAAAAAGAGGAAGCGACACCGGAGTCTTCGGCCACGGAAACCGCGCCCAAAAAACAGCCCGTGGAAAAGAACGGCACTGCAGGAGAAACCTCTCCGGCGCCCAAACAGGCTCCGGCCGATTTCCAGCCGGTAAGGGAAGGTGACCAGCCGTCTTCGCCCGCGCCGGACAAGGAACTGACCGGGCACAAGGCCCGGGTGTCCGCGCTGGCTGTTTCCACGGACGGAAGATATCTGCTCTCCGGCGGGGACGACAACACCCTTCGCGTATGGGACATAAAGGTTGGGACGCGCCTTCACAAGGCGGAGTGCGGGGCCTTCATAACCGCCACGGCGTTTTCGCCGGACAGCGCGGCGTTTGCTTTCGCCACTACGGCAAAAAACATTTCAGTGCGCTCGGCAGGAGACTGGGCCGAGAAATTTCCCCTCGCCGGGCATGCCCAGCCGGCCCGCTGCGCGGCCTTCTCGCCGGACGGGAAATTCCTGGCCAGCGCCGGGTGGGACAACACGGTCAAGATATGGCCGCTGGAAGGGGACGACCATTCCGCCATACGGACCATGGAACATCATTCCGACTGGATTTCGGCGGCGCTGTTCTCTCCAGACGGGAAGACTCTTCTCAGCGCCAGCTACGACTGCTGCGCGGTCTTCTGGAACACGGACGGCTGGGGCATGGCCCGCCAGTACGACGCGAAAGCCTCCATATACGCGGGAGCGTTTTCTCCTGACGGTAAACAGCCGCGCTTGCCTGCGAAGACAAGACCATACGCCTCATCTCCACCGAAACCGCGGAGCTGGCCGACACCCTCAAGGGCCTGCCGGGGGCGGCAATCTCGCTTTCCTTCTCCCCCGACGGGAAATGGCTGGTCTGCGGCTGCAAGAACGGCTGCGGCGCGCTCTGGAGCGTGGAGAAAAAGGCCCTGGCCTCGTTGTTCAACGCGGGCGCCGGCGGGGCTAAGATATGCGTCTTCACCGCCGACTCCCTGTCCGTGTGCGCAGGTGGGGACGACGGCCTTCTGAGGATATTCAGCGTGTCTGCCCTTTTGGACAGAACGGCGCGCGCCAAACCGGTCGAGAGCGAACCGGCCAAGTCCCATGACTCCTCCTCCAGAAGGCGCAGCCCCATAGAGGAAAACTACAGGGCGGACGTGAAAAAAACACCCGTCCCGCAGATGACGCCGCGCCCCAAACGGGAAGACGCGGCGGAAAAGGCCGAGTCCCCTAAAGAGGAAAAACAGCATCCCGCGGAGATTTCGTCGCACACCGACAAGGTCGTGGCGGGCAAATACCGCATACTGCGCGAAATAGGGCGTGGCGGCATGTCCGTGGTCTACGAAGCATATGAAACGGCGCTGGACCGCAAGGTCGCGCTCAAAAAGCTCCGCAAGGAGATACGGGACAACCCGTCCGACCGGGAACGCTTTCTGGACGAAGCGCGCCTCACGGCGCGCCTCAAGCACCACAACATAGTGGACATATACACCATCCTGGAGGGGGAGGACATCTTCCTCGTGCTTGAATACGTGGAAGGGCGCACGCTCTCCGCGGTGCTGGATAAATACACCAAGCTGCCGTTGAAGGACGCCCTCGCCATATCCAAGCACGTGCTGCGCGCTCTGGATTACGCGCACAGGCACAACGTGGTGCACCGGGACCTGAAACCGGCCAACATAATGATAGCCAACGACGGGTTCGTCCGCGTCATGGATTTCGGCATAGCCGGGCTCATGCTTTCAAAAGGCGCAACGGAAGACCGCAGCGGTACCGTGGCGTACATGGCCCCGGAGCAGGAAAACGGACAGTCGGACCGCAGAAGCGATATCTTCAGTTTCGGCGCGACCCTGTACGAAATGCTGACGGGGGAAC
>CAYPTM010000345.1:0-3078 GCA_964413345.1 uncultured Elusimicrobiales bacterium | reverse complement strand
GGGAACGGCCGCCGCTATGGTGGCTACGGAAGTCATCAATATGGGGCGCAGCCTTATGGGGCAGGCTTCGAGGAGGGCGCTCCTCACGTCCTTTCCCGCCGCCCTGCGGTTGTTGGTGAAGTCCACCAGCAGAATGGAGTTCTTCTTGACTATGCCCATGAGCAGGATGATGCCTATCATGCTGTAGATGTTCAGCGTGCGCCCGCCTATGTAGAGGGCCAGGAAGGCTCCCGTCACGCTGAAGGGCAGCGCCATCAGGACCGTGACCGGATGTATGAAGCTGTTGAACTGCGACCCCAGCACCATGTAAGCCACGAATATGCCCAGCACCAGCGCTATTATCAGGCTGCCGAAGGATTCCTTGAATGTCTTGGAACTTCCGGACAGCAGGAGCTTGTAGTTGTCGGGCAGCACTTCCTTCCCGATTTTCTGGGCTTCCTCAAGCGCCTCCGCCTGGGAGACGCCCGGTTTGGGGTTGGCGAATATGGCGATGGCCCTTTCCCTGTTGCGGCGGGAAATGGAAAGCAGGCTGGGCTTCTGGACTATGCTGACCACTTCGTCCAGCCTTATCACCTCGCCCCGGTTGTTGCGCACCCATATCTTCTTTATGTCCTGCGCGTGGCGGCGGTCAGTTTCCACAAGGCGCATGCGGACGTCGTAGCGCTTGCCCCCGCGGGTGAATTTGCCCACCCGCGTTCCGCCTATCAGCGAATTTATGGCGTTGCTGATTACCGATATGTTAACGCCGCGCTCCGCCGCCTTTTCGCGGTCAGGCAGTATCTGTATTTCAGGCATGCCCGTCTGGTAATCGGTGTCCACGTCCACCATTTTGCCGGAGGCCGTCATGCGCTTCATTATTTCCTGCGACAGCGTGCCCAGCTTGTCCCAGTCCGGGCCGCGCAGGCTCAGCTCCACGGGATAGCCGCGCTGCGAGGTGAAGCCGGACAGCGAGGGGTCCTGTATGGAAACGCGGTTCATGCCGGGTATGGCGTTGAGGGCCTTGCGCGCCGTCTGCATGAATTCCTGCTGCGTGGGGACGCGGCCGCCCGGTTTCAGCGGAACGCGGTCCTTCCTGTCCTTCATGGTGACGAACATCATGGCTGTGTTCACCTGCCCGCCGCCCATGCCGCCCACGGTGCAGAAATATGCGGCTATGTTTTTCTGGGACGTGGCCCACTGCTCGGCTTTCTTCGCCACGCTGTCGGTGAATTCCAGCGAGGAGCCTATTTCCGTCTGCATGCGGACCATGAACATGCTCTGGTCCTGCGCGGGTACGAATTCCTTTTTCAGCCTGCCGGCTATGAGCAGGGAGCCGGCGAACAGAACGGCCGCCGTGAATATCACTTTCCAGCGGTGGTTGAGCAGCACCGCGAGAAGCCTGCCGTAGAAGGCGGCCAGCCGCTTGAGGAGGCCGTCTACCGCCCTGCCGAGGGCGTTGCTTCTGCCCGCGTCCACGAACTGGGAACAGCGCATGGGGGTGAGTGTCAGCGCCTCCAGGAGCGAGAGCATCACCGCCGCCGTCATGGTGACGCCGAACTGGTAGAAGAACTTGCCGATTATGCCCTTCATGAAGACCACGGGCAGGAATATGGCCAGGATGGCGATAGAGGCCGCCATGGCGGGGAAGGTTATTTCCCTCGCGCCGATTATGGCCGATTTCATGCGGCTGTTGCCCTGCTCGTTGTACCTTATGATGTTTTCCAGCACCATGATGGCGTCGTCCACCACGATGCCGATGGCCAGCGACAGCCCCAGCAGCGTGAAGGTGTTGAGCGTGAAGCCCATGAAGTAGAGGATGAGGAACGACCCCACGATTGATGTCGGTATGGCGAGCAGCACGTTTATGGTGGAGCTCCACGACCCCAGGAAGAACCAGCAGACGGCGCCGGTCAGCAGGGCTGACAGAAGCAGCGTGAAGTTCAGCTCGTGCGTGGATTCCTCTATGAAGCGGGTCGAGTCGTTCCTTATCGCCACGCTCATGCCTTTGGGCAGTGTCGGCTGTATTTCGGCTATCCTGGCCTTTACTGCGCGGGCGGTGGCCACGGCGTTGGCTCCGCGCTGTTTCTTGATGCCGATGCCAACCGCCAGCTTGCCGCCGGTGCGCGCTATGGCGCGGACGTCATCCAGTCCGTCCTCCACCGTTGCCACGTCGCTTATGCGGAATGTGCGCCATATCGCGGAACCGCCGCGTCCCGTTATGACAAGGCGGGAAAAATCCTCGGGGGTGGCGGCCTCGCCCATTACGCGGACGTTAAGCTCCTTGTTGCCGTTGGTGATGTAGCCCGCCGGCATTTCCACATGCTGGTTTTTAACCGTGGTGGCCACATCCTCCACGGTGAGCTGCTTGTCGTTGAGCTTGTCTATGTCCAGCCAGATGCGCAGGTTCGGGTCCACATAGCCGCCAAGCGACACGTCCCCGACGCCGTCTATGGTGGTGAAGCGGTCCTTCAGCGTGTCGTTGGCGTAGGCCATCAGGTCCTTGAGAGGCCTGTCGCCGGACAGCGTTATCCATATTATCGGCTGGTCCTCCGGGTTGCTTTTCCTGACGACGGGCGGGTCGATGTCGGAGGGGAGGTTCCTCTGCGCCTGCGCTATGGTGGTCTGAACTTCCTGGAGCGCCGTGTCTATGTCCCGGTTGAGTTCGAACTCTATGCTTATGTTGGCCTTGCCCTGCCGCGAAGTGGATGAGATTTCCTTTATGCCCTGTATGCCCATCACCGCGCCTTCGATGATGTCGGTCACCTGCGTTTCCATCACTTCCGGCGCGGCGCCCTCCATCGTGACGCTGACGCTGACCACGGGATAGTCCACGTCGGGCAGGTTGCTTATGCCCATGCTGGAAAAACCCATCCAGCCGAAGACTATAAGGCCCAGCATGAGCATCCAGGCGAAGACGTAATTCTTTATGGAAATGTCGGAGAGTGTCATTTTTTCTCCTGCCCGGCGGGACCGCCGGAGGCGACTTCCAGCGCCACGTAGGCGCGGCAGGTCTCCACGTGCGCCTGTTCAAGCTGAAGGCGCGTGGTCTGGAGCGTGTCCAGCGCGTTCAGAACGTCCAGGTTTGTGACCAGACCGTAT
>CAYPTM010000344.1:0-3083 GCA_964413345.1 uncultured Elusimicrobiales bacterium | reverse complement strand
CGCCAACAAGGTGCCGGGCGTCAGGGCCGTGGGCGCGTACGACACCATATCGGCTAAGTTCGCCGCCGGGCACGACGCGTGCAACGTGCTGTGCCTTGGCGGGAAAACCATCGGGGAGCTGACCAACCAGGAAATACTGAAGGTCTGGCTTTCCACGCCGTTCGAGGGAGGCCGCGCCCAGAGGCGTCTGGACAAGGTCGCGGCCATAGAGAAGAAATACAGCCTATGAAGCTTGCCAAGGTTATCGGAAGGGTGTTCTGTTCCCGGCAGTGCCCGGCGATTGACGGCAGGAAGCTGCTGCTCATACAGCCGCTTTACTGGGACGACGCGAAGCCGTGGGGAGACCCGCTGGTCGCGACGGACTGCGTCGGGGCCGGAGCGGGAGAGAATGTTTTTTACGTCCAGTCGCGCGAGGCGCTGCACGCCTTCATCGGCTATGACGGCGAGACCGCGGGCAAGGACAGGCTGCCCCCGGTGGACGCAGCCATACTGGGTATAGTGGACGGCTATCAGACGGACGGGAAACTCCTGTCGGGAGGCGCGGATGCTGGTCGCTAAGGTGGTGGGCAACGTGTGGGCCACGCGCAAGCACCCCACGCTCAAGGGCCGCAAGCTGATGCTCATAAAGCCGTTCGAGCCCATGACCGGCCAGTACTGCGGCGAGACCGCGCTGGCCGTTGACGCCGGAGTGGACGCCGGCATAGGGGACACCGTTCTCATACTCGATGAGGGCGGCTCGGCCCGCAAGATTTTGAAGGACGACAATGCCCCCGTGAGGACGGTTATCTGCGGGGTGGTGGATTGTGTTAATTCAGGCGAAAAGGTGAAACGATATGCGTGAAGACGAACTCAAGACAGTGGTGGAAGCCGTAGTGAAGAGCCTGGAGGCCAAGGGCCTCGTGGCCAAAGGCCCGGCCCGCGCGGAAGCGCCCAGGTGGAAGATGCCCGGCGACAGCGTGCCCATCGGCACCGCCGGCAAGGTGTTCCAGAATCCGCTGGTCAGCTTCGGCGGCCCGTCCTCCTGCTCCCGCGGCGAGAAGGAAGAATGCACCTGCAAGCCCGGCTGCCAGCGCTGCAATCCCCTCAACACCATGACTCCCGGAGAGGTCAAGCAGTCCGGCGCGGACAGGATTTCCCTCTGCAACCCCAATGCTTCCTGCTCCTCCATCGCGGGCATGATAGACCACACCCTGCTCAAGGCCAACGCCACGCAGGAAGAGGTGGGCAAGCTCTGCCAGGAGGCGGCCAGATACCACTTCGCCTCGGTCTGCGTCAACCCCAGCTATGTCGCCCTTTCGGCGCGCCTGCTGCGCGGCTCCGGCGTGAAGGTCTGCACGGTCATCGGCTTCCCGCTGGGTTCGACCACGCCCACGGTCAAGGCTCTCGAGGCGCGCGACGCCATAGCCAACGGGGCGGATGAAATCGACATGGTCATCAACGTCGGCGCGATAAAGTCCGGCAACGACGCGCTCGTGCTCGACGACATAAAGGCCGTGCGCGAGGCCACCCGCGGCAAGGTGCTCAAGGTAATCATCGAGACCGCCTACCTGACCCGCGAGGAAAAGGTTCGCGCGTGCCGCATGTCGAAGGAAGCCTGCGCGGACTTCGTCAAGACGTCCACCGGCTTCGGTCCCGGCGGTGCGACTCCCGAGGACGTGGCCCTCATGCGCGAAACAGTCGGGCCCGGCCTCGGCGTAAAGGCGTCCGGCGGCATCAAGGACTGCAAGACCGCGGAGGCGATGGTGAAAGCCGGCGCCAACCGTCTCGGCACCAGCGCGTCCATCGGCATAGTCACCGGCAAGGAAGCCGACAAGGGCGGCAAGTACTGATTTCAGGGTCGTGCGATTTTAAAGTCAGGATTTTTCAAGGAGAACGAAAATGTCAGAACCCAAAGAAGCTCTCGGCATGGTGGAAACCAAAGGCTTTATCGGCATGATAGAGGCCTCCGATGCTATGGCCAAGGCGGCCAAGGTGCATCTCGTAGGCTACGAAAAGATCGGCAGCGCCTATGTGACGACGCTCTGCCGCGGCGAAGTGGGCGCGGTCCGCGCCGCCGTGGAAGCCGGCGCCGCCGCCGCGCAGAAGGTGGGCGAGCTTATCGGCATACACGTCATACCGAGGCCGCATGACGACCTCGACAAGTATGTCGCGAAGATAAGCGTGAAGACCGGAGACTAACGCTCTCTCCAGAATAAAAGGACCGCATGTTCACACGCTCGGACCTGCTTGACGCCATAGTTGAAATCGCCGCCGCGCTTGGCGCGGACGGCGGCGTCGGCCGTGCCGAAAAAAAAGTTCCGGCTCCGGCTGCCGTGCCGCCAGGGCCGGGGGCGCAGGTTCAACCCGTGCCGGCAAACGAGCGTCCGGCGGACATCCGCCCGGTCGCCGGGAAGCCCCGGCGGGTTTTTCTGAGCGACTGGGAACTGCGCCGTATGCGAAAGCCGGGCGCCAAATTCATAAGGGTCCCGGCGGGCGCCATAATAAGCCCCCTTGCCCGGGACTGGCTGGATTACGAAGGCATAGAAGTTATTTTCGACTGACGGAAGCGCTAAAGTGATTATACATTGGGAAATAAGGCGTACACCCTCCTCGTCCGACCCGGACAGGCATCATATACTTATCGACGGTGACGCGGGGGACGTGAGGATGATTCTGATGAGGCTGGGGAACCACTGCGGCAGGCCGCAGCGGGTGGCCCCGCCGTACACCTACGCCATTTCCCTGCTGAACGCCGACAATGAGGTGCTGGATAAGGCCCAGCGCCATGTGGCCGGGATAATACGTTTCGGCGAACGCTGCCGCAGGATAACGCCGCCAAGGATGGCTCCCGCCCCGGTTTACCGGCCGGTTCGCCAGCCCGCGGTCCAGCCGTTTACCATAGCGCAGGCCCCGGCTCCCGCTCCGGCTCCAGCACCGGCGGAAATGCCGCCCCGGGAATATCAGCCCGTTTATCAGCAGCCCTCTCCGGTTCAGCCGGCGCCGGTTCAGGAAGAGATTGTTCCCGTGCAGGACGCGGCCCCGGTTGCGCCGCCGGAAACACAGATCCATGACGAGCCCCAGGTCCAGGAGGCAGCCGTCCAGCC
>CAYPTM010000343.1:0-3084 GCA_964413345.1 uncultured Elusimicrobiales bacterium | reverse complement strand
CTTGAGGAAGTTGAAAAGCGCATTCCCGGCTTCCCGATCGTGCTGCACGGCGCGTCCAGCGTGCTGTCCTCCTACATCGACATGATCAACAAGTACGGCGGCAAGATGGACAACGCCGTAGGCGTGCCGGAAGAGCAGCTTCGCAAGGCCGCGAAGTCCGCCGTCTGCAAGATCAACATCGACTCCGACGGCCGCCTCGTGATGACCGCCGTTATCCGCAAGGTGTTTGTCGAGAAACCGGCGGAATTCGATCCGCGCAAGTATCTCGGCCCCGCGCGCGAGGCTCTCATCAAGATGTACATGGACAAGAACGAGAACGTGGTAGGTTCCGCGAACAGGATATAAGAGCTTCTTAACACTGATAAGGGGCCGCCCGTAATGGCGGCCCCTGCTTTTTGTGGAGGATGTCATGGGCTTTCTTGAACTTGCCGCTGGACGGCGCAGCATACGGAAATACAAAAATACTCCGGTCGAGCCGGAAAAGCTGGCCCGCTGCATCGAGGCCGCCAGGCTTGCCCCGTCCGCCTGCAATTCCCAGCCGTGGAAGTATATAGCCGTAACGGACGCTTCCGTCCGGGACAGGCTTGTCGCCGAGGCCTTTTCGGGGCTGTACAAGGCCACTCAGTTCGCCGCGAGTGCGCCCATCCTGGTGGCAGTAGCCTCCGACAAGGGTAATTTCACCTCCCGAATTGGGAACTTTGTGCGGCATACGTCGTTCTATCTTATAGATATGGGCATCTCGGCTGAAAACTTCTGCCTTCAGGCCGCCGACGAGGGGCTAGGGACCTGCATGATCGGCTGGTTCGACGAGGGCAAGGCCGCCCGCGTCCTCGGCGTCCCTTCCGGGGTGAAACTGGAACTGCTTATCGCTGTAGGATACCCGGATGAAGCCCCCGGCCCGCGCCCGCGCAAGCCTGCGGACAAAATGTCCTCATTCAATATTTACAGGTAGTTCCCGGGCCGGTCTTGCGTTTGCTAAAATAAATTTGCGGTTTTAATGGAGGGGGAGGTAATAATGGGATTTATTCTTGGAAGTATTTCTTTGGCGCTTGCCATAGCTGCGGTGCTTTCTCTGATTAATTTGCTCGTAGCGGTTTATGCGTATCGCAAGGGACATTCCCCGATTGCGTGCATAGCGCTGTTTTTCGTCAGCATGTTCCTGTCTCCGATAGCGGGTTTCTTGCTGGCGATGTTTATGAAGCCGTCCAGAATCAAGAAATGTCCGAAGTGCGCCGAGGATATCAAGAAGGATGCCGTGAAGTGCCGTTTTTGCGGCGCCGATATCCCGCCGCAGCCAGTTGTTTAGAAATCTTTCGCTGAATTGAAAACGCGCCCGCTAACAGGCGGGCGCGTCATTTTATCCGGCAATATTCCTCAATCCGCCCTGTATTCCCGTTCGAAAATGCCCATCAGCACCGCATCGTGGTATTTGCCGTCGCGGTAGACGTGTTCCCGCAGGCGGCCCTCTTCCCTGAATCCAAGTTTTTTGTAACAGGCCATGGCGCGCGGGTTGAACGCGAAAACCGTCAGCCAAACCTTGTGCATGTTTTTTTCAAGGAAGAGAAAGTCCAGTAGTTTGCGCAGCGCTGCGGTTCCGTAGCCTTTGCCCCAGTTGCGCTCTTCGTATATGGCTATGCTTATCCTGCACCTGCGGTTCTTAGGGCTTACATCTTTATAACCGCAGCTGCCGATAAGCTCTCCCTTTCTGTTTTCTATGGCGAATGTGTAGAAACTGTCTTTGTCCTTGGGGGTAAGACAGCGTTCGATAATCGCGGCTTCCTCTTCAAGCGAGCGCGGCATTATGGTGGAGGATGAAAGAAGGCGCAGTGTCGCGGGATTGTCCGCCACATTGTGCCTTTTGGAGATATCCTCTTTCTCGAAAGCGCGCAGTTTGACTAATGGTTCCTGCTTCGGTTTATTTGTTTGCTTTTTTCCTGGCATAATCGTCCGCAAACAGCGCCATTATGTACATATCGCTGTATTTTCCGTCCCTGTATACCTGCTCCTTCAGGCAGCCTTCCTGCCGGAAGCCGAGTTTTTCATAACAGGCTATGGCACGTTCATTGAAGTCGTAAACATTGAGCAGTACCTTGCGCATGTTCTTTTCCAAAAACAGGAAGTCCAGCAGTTTCATGATGGCCGACGTGCCGTAACCTTTGCCCCAATTCCGCGGGTCGTAGATGGATATGCCTATGTAGCAGGTGCGGTTTTTCATGCTTGCATCCATATAGCTGCATCCGCCTACCAGTTCTTCCCTGGCGTTGGCTATTGCAAAGTTGTAGGTCTTTTCCTTGTTTTTGGGGTTGACGCTGTTTTCTATGAAAGCGGCTTCTTCTTCCCGCGAATAGGGCATGACGGCTTCCGGCGAGAGGAACTTCACCAGCTCCGGATTATTGAAAAACTTGTAGATGACCTCCAAATCGTTTCTTTCGAAAGCGCGTAATCTGACTTTAGGTTTCGTCATGTGTTTGCCTCGCAGTTTTGTCGGTATTCTGATTATACATTTTCATCCGCTTTCAGCCGGGGTGACTGGCGCGCTTCTCCTCTCGCGGGCAAGTTGCTATATTAACGGAAGTCGGAACTTTAAGCGCCGGAGGATTTTCCATGAAAAAGACGGATATGGTGGAGCTTCTTGAACGGATAGAAGCCATACCTTCACCCAGCGGCTATACCGGGGAAGTCATAAATTTTCTCGCGGATCTTTTCCGCAAGGCCGGTCTGCACCCTGTAATCACCAACAAGGGTTCCCTTGTCGTGTGCGAACACCCGACACCCGTGACCGCCTGCGCCGCCCATGTGGACACCCTTGGCGCAATGGTCAGCTCCGTCTGCGGGGACGGCACTCTCCGCGTGGCGCAGGTTGGCAGCTGGCCCTGGCCATCTTTCGAGGGGGAATATCTTACTGTCCTGTCGGCGTCCACCGGAAAAAAATGGCGCGGAACACTGCTGTTCGACAATCCGGCCGCGCACGTCAACCGCAAAATCGGCACAACAGAGCGTTCCGGCGACAATATGCACGTCCGTCTTGACGCGGAGGTGAAGAACGCCGCCGATGTGGAGAAGCTCGGAGTCGGGGCGGGGGAT
>CAYPTM010000342.1:0-3088 GCA_964413345.1 uncultured Elusimicrobiales bacterium | reverse complement strand
GGAACGAATACGAATCCCTGACCGCCGGACAAACGGCGGACGGAGTGCTGGGGCAGGCGGACCTGAATCATTCCGCGGTGAACAGGGGGAAGAGCGCCGCCTCGGCATCCGGCCTGAATGACCCGCTGTCCGTCTGTGTGGACAAAGATGGGAACCTCTGGACGGCAGATTACGGAAACCACAGGGTGCTGAGGTACCATGCTCCCTTCTCCAGCGGACAATCGGCCGACATAGTTTTTGGACAGGGAGATTTTGCCTCGTCAAACCCCAACGGCGGACAGAGCGCGAACTCGGCCTCTTTATACAATCCAGCCCATGTCTCATCCGACAGGGAGGGCAACATCTGGATTGCGGACAGGAATAATAACCGCGTGCTTAAATTCTCGCCGCCATTTTCAAACGGACAGAACGCCGCGCTTGTGCTGGGCCAGACAGACATGAACGGTTCAACGGCAAACAGCGGCGGCATTTCCGCCGCGTCCATGAACCTCCCATTCTCCGCGGTGCGGGACAATAACGGCAGTCTGTGGATTTCGGACACGCGAAATCATCGCATACTGATGTTTTCCACCCCCACGGCGAATGGACAGCAGGCGGCACTTCAACTGGGACAGCCGGATTTCGTTTCCGGCAGTACCCAGGCGGTCGGCCCCGCTTCATTTTACTCGCCTTCTGACATTTCCATAACCGATTCCGGAGAACTATGGATATCCGACACTGGCAACAACAGGCTGCTGCGCTTTTCATCTCCGACGGCTCCCGGAGAAACAGCAGGATTGGTGCTTGGCCAGAATGATTTTGTGTCAAACAACGCCGGGACTCCGGCCGGCGCGGCGGGGTTTACCCAGCCATACGGCATCGTAGTAGACTCTTTCGGCGCGCTTTGGGCGGCTGACTACTCCAATAGCAGAGTACTCCGCTTCAACGGACTGACACGGACGCCTCTTTCCCCGCAATCAGCCGAAATCTCAACGACCTCGGCTACCATATCATGGAAAGCCTGCGGAGCGGCCTCATACAATGCGGTTCTTGGAGAAGGAACGGACTACCGCGTAAAAATTGCGTCAGCCCCGCAAACCGGGAATTCCATAACCTATCAGAACCTGCAAATGGGCGGGACTTACTACTTTACCGTCAAAATATCCAGCGAACCGGATGCCGCATACAACAGGAACAACCTGACGATAGTACTGCCGCAAACCCCGCCGGCGCCGATAGTCCCGCCAGTCTCGGCCCCGAACACAACCGGCATACAGGTATACCCAAACCCCTTTTCGCCCGCCAGCCAGCATGTCACGATAGACGGCATAATGGCGCGAACCGGCGTGAGCATTTACACGATTTCGGGGGAGCTTGTCAGATATATTGATTGCGCCGGAGGGGGGAAAATCCTCTGGGACGGAAAGAACGCTTCGGGCAGGACCGTAGCGACCGGCGTTTACCTGGCCCTCATCAAAACTACGCAGGGGACAAAAAAGCGAAAAATCGCCGTCCTGAAATAACCGGCGCGTACGCGGAAAATTTGCCGAAGGGCCGCGAATAAACTATAATAGATGCATATCGGGGCGTAGCGCAGTTGGTAGCGCGCACGGTTCGGGACCGTGAGGTCGTGGGTTCAAATCCCACCGCCCCGACCATTCTTTTCAAGCACACAATTTCCGCAAGCGTTTATGCCCTAAGGCAAGCAAGGAGGCTTTTCCCATGGACATACCTGTTCTCATACCCAGACATCACGCCATCCCCCTGATAACCTTCATAGCCGGCATAGTCGCTGGCTGGATATCCGAGAAAATAGTCCTTAAAAAACTGAACGATTTCGCCGCCACCACTGAAACCGAATTCGACGACATCCTGATTGATTCCGTCAAGGGCATAACCTTCTTCTGGCTGACGCTGTTAGGCGCATACATCGCGCTGCACAACTATTCAGTGCTGCCAGTAAAGGCTACGATTATAACGGACAAGGCGATAGTATCCATCTGGATAATGTCATGCGCTGTCGTCCTTTCCCGTTTCGCCGTCGGAACGATAGAGATGTATTCCAAAAAACAGTCTGGGCTGCCTTCGACCTCGATCTTCTCGAACCTGGCCCGCATTCTTATCTTCCTGATGGCCTTCCTCATCATACTCCAGTCGCTCGGCATATCCATAGCGCCGATACTGACGGCCCTGGGCGTCGGCGGTCTGGCCGTGGCCCTCGCCCTTCAGGACACGCTCTCCAACCTGTTCTCCGGCATACAGATACTTGTTTCGAGGCAGGTGAAACCCGGCAATCTCATCAAACTCGAGAACGGGGACGAGGGTACCGTAACGGACATCTCCTGGAGGAACACGCTGATAACCACCGCCGCGAACAATACCATAGTGGTCCCCAACGCGAAGATGGCCTCCAATATCATAACCAACTACCACACGCCCAGCACGGAAATCGCGGTCGTCGTGGGCAGTTCCGTGGCCTACAGCACAGATCTTGAAAAGGCGGAAAAAATCGCCGTTGAGGCAGGCAACGAAATAATGAAGAAAATCCCCGGCGGCGTGCCGGAATTCAACTGCCTGGTACGCTTCCACACTTTCGGCGACAGCGGAATCGCTTTCAACACCATCATGCGGGCCAAAACCTTCGGCGACCAGTTCCCGATAAAGCATGAGTTCGTGAAGCTTCTTAAAAAACGCTTTGCGGAAGCCGGCATAGAAATACCGTTCCCGACAAGAACGGTATACCTGACCAACCAGTCCAAATAAAGGCCGGACAAATTGCGTGAAAGTGCCCTTTTGTTATAATATTTACCCATGTCGGCGCTGACAAGAAAATATTATCATCTGCGCGGACATGTGCAGGGAGTGGGCTTCCGCTGGTTCGTTTCCGAATTATGCGAAAGCCGCGGGTTAACCGGTTGGGTAAGAAACCTTCCCGGAGGCTGCGTGGAAATGGAAGTTCAGGGCGACACGGCCGAGTTCCCCGCCCTTGCGAGCGATTTGAAAACCGGCAACCGGCCGCGCGCGTGACCGAAATCAGGGAAGAAACCCTGCCGGCCATTCCCGGAGAGAAGGATTTTTCCATAAGGTTTTAGGAGACTGATGACAGACC
>CAYPTM010000341.1:0-3094 GCA_964413345.1 uncultured Elusimicrobiales bacterium | reverse complement strand
GAAAAATTCCAAGACCGCGCTGCTTGCGCTGCCCAGGGGGTTCGGTGATTCCATTGCTGGGTCCCAAAAGGCCCGTGTTGAGGTTTATGGGGTTTTTCGCGGGCTCGGTCTCAAGTCCATGCTTTCCACGCTGGAGGTCAAGCGCGCCGTAAAGGTTATAAACGATGCCATGTCGGCTAAAGTTGCCAGGGAGCAGTTCCCCGGCCTGGACGCAGCTTTCCTTAAAACCCCCGTGTCTGGCGAGGAATACGTGGTCTTCGGCAGCAGGATGGCAAAGGCTTCCATATCCGATGTGACATCCTTTCTTCAGGGCCAGACCAAACTGGTGCCGATGGTCATATTCCTGGTTATAATACTGGCCGCGCAGATGGTTGCCATGACCGTGGCCAGCGAGAAGGAAAATAAGACGCTGGAAACGCTCCTGACCGCGCCGGTGGACAGGCGGGCCATAGTGTTCGCCAAGCTTGCCGCTGCCGCTATTGTGTCCTTCATCTTTTCCGGGGCATACCTTATAGGGATGCATTCCTTCATGTCAGGGCTTGCCGGGCAGACAGGCGGGGGCATGGCGCAGGGTGCGGCTGCATCGGCCGCGGCCCTGGGAATCGTGGTCACGCCGCTTGATTTCGGCCTCATAGGCGTTTCCGTGCTGCTTGGCATACTATGCGCTCTTTCAATCGCGCTTATACTGGGCGTCCTTGCCGACGACGTCAAGGCCGTCCAGGCCGTAACGGCGCCGCTCATGATTGTGGTTTCCTTTTCCTACATCATAACCCTGATGCTGGAGTTTTCCACAAGCCCGGCCCTCCTTAAGTGGCTGGTCCTTGCGATCCCGTTCTCCCACCCATTCCTTGCGATGCAGTATCTCATGGTTGGGGAGAGGGTGCCGGTCGTGGGGGGGATAATTTATCAGTTCCTGGTGGTTGTGGTGTTCGTGTGGGTGGCCGCCAGGGTTTTCGCCGGGGACAAGGTCCTGTCGATGCGGCTCCGGTTCGGCACCCGAAAGCGCGCCGTGTGATGTTTGGCGCCGGGATTGTCGAAACCCGGGTCAGAGTGGAGCGGCAGAGACCAGTCCTTTTACAAAAAACCGCCGCCCGGAATAATCCGAGCGGCGGTTTCAATTTGTTCGCTGCGGAGTGTTATGCGGTCTTGGCCGGAGTTTCGCCTTCCGCGCCGAAAGCGCTCTTTACCGCGCCGAGCACCCTGTCTTCCTCGAAGGGCTTAACGATGTAGTCGGTCGCCCCGGCCTTTATGGCGCGGGTGAGGGCGGATTTGTCGTCCACGGCGGTTATCATGACTATGCGGGCCTTCCTGTCATAGCCGAGGATTTCCTCCAGCGCGGTCAGGCCGTCCTTTACCGGCATGGTGATGTCCATGGTGACAAGGTCGGGCTGCAGGTCCTTGTAGCCGGCGACGGCTTCCTCGCCGTTTTCACATTCGCCGACCACCTCGAATCCCGCGGACTCCAAGAGGTCTTTGAGGACCAGCCGCACCACGGCGGCGTCATCTGCTATGAGTATTTTCTTGGTCATATGGCGTCTCCTGGAATCAGTCCGATATAGCGAGATAGTGCAGGATTTTCTCGCTTCCGCGAAGCGGTATAACGTACATTGAGCAGCGGCTTTCCTTGCCTGAGATGCGGAACACCGTCTCAACTATCAGCAGCTTGTCGGCGTAGTCGCCGGTGCTGACGATGTACTCCGAGAAGACCACGCCCGAATAGTCGTGTATCACCGCCGGAGGGCTGGTCTTGAGCGAAATGTCGAAATGCGCGGAGAATGCCGCCGCCACCGCGGAGGAGAGTATGTTGCCTATCTCCTGCACCGTGCTCATCACATACTTGTCGTAGGACTTGCAGGTCCCTTCCGGCTTGCGCATCATCATGTCAGCAAGGGGGAAGGTGTCCCTTTCGTCCACGTAAAACAGGAATTTCAGGGGCGCGTCGCCGGAGATGTCTATTACGGCGCCCACCACCTGTTCCTCGCTGGCGGAGGCCTTGGCGGTTATCTCTGATATGTCGGCGAAGAAAACGTCGTGGAGCTCGATGTGCGTCTCGGCGCGCAGCAGCTTCGTGAGCGCCTGGGACGCCTTTTCTATGCCCAACTGCGCCGTAATGGTGATAAGCTTGTCGATTTTCATGTTGGATGTCATCTGAATACCTCCGGCGCTTCGCCGAAAAGCTGAACCTTGATCGTGCCGTCAGCGAGATCGAAATCTATCTTGTACCCTTTGGTGCCGCCTATCTTCGCGCCGGTGACGCGGACGCCCTGCTGGCGGAGGACGGCCCTGGCCGCGTCGTCATTTTCCTTGCCTATGTTTTTCGTGACGCCCGGCAGCAGAGACGCGCCCCCGAATATCCGGGCGGTGAAGTCCCCGCTTTCCAACTGGTACTTTACTCTCAGCTGGCGCAGAAGCTCCGGTATGCCGGTGTCCGCGTATTTGGCTTTTTTCAGCACTTCAAGCTGGGTTTCGGATTCCAGCACCCTTGCCAGCATGAAATGAAGCATGCCCCCGACCTTCTTGTCGGAGTTGTAAAGGCATACCGCCACGCAGGAACCGAGCGTCGTTTTTATGACTTGCGGCGCGGTTCCAACTTTTATGTCCGCTATGCCGACTATGAGCGTCGGGCTGCCCTCTTCATAAGGGGACGCCAGCGACGACGCTCTGTGCGGATAAGACTGTTCCATAATGGCCGCTCCTTGGCGTTACCTCGACTTCGCGATTATGGAAACAGGGTCCAGAATCAGGGAAATGTTCCCGTCACCCAGTATTGATGCCCCCGTTATCCCCTTCACGTGCGCAAAATGCTCCGGTAAGGATTTTATGACTATTTCCTCTTCTCCCACAAGCGCGTCCACTATCACGCCTACGTTCTTGTTCCCGTCCGTGACCACGACGACCTTCTTGTGAGAGTGGCTGTCCGCCTTGCCGCCCTTTATCCCCAGCACTTTCTGGAGTTCGATGAGGCTGAGGGCGTGCTCGCGCAGCTTGATGGTGTCGTTGCCGTCAACCGAGTATATTTCCTTCACCGGCACCTTGACTATCTCTATGACGGACTCCAGCGGGAAGGCGAATATCTCGTCGCCTATGACCACCA
>CAYPTM010000340.1:0-3108 GCA_964413345.1 uncultured Elusimicrobiales bacterium | reverse complement strand
GCCTCGTCCGCCGGTTCGGCGGTGCTGCCCGGCGACAGCGTGACCGTCACCGAGTTCCGCGGCACGGCCGGCGTTTCAGTGACGCCGTTCCCGTTCGCCTACATGTTCGGCGGCGCCAGCCTTCTGCACGGGTGCGTCGGTTTCAGCGGCGGCCTGGGCGTAACGTTTTAGCAGTTTCAGCCAATGGAGGAAATGATGGATACCGAAACAACTTCGCAGAACGCGCAGTCCTCCCAGCTCATGGAGCTGGCCGAGCGCTACGGCGCGCATAACTACCACCCGCTGCCCATCGTCATCGATACGGCAAAGGGCATCTGGGTCAAGGACCCCGAGGGGAAGAAATACCTCGACATGCTGTCGGCCTATTCCGCCCTCAACCACGGACACCGGCATCCCCGCGTGATAAAGGCGCTGGTCGACCAGGCCAAGAAAGTGCCCCTTACGTCCCGCGCCTTCCATAACGCCCAGCTGGGCCCCTGGATGAAGGAGCTGTGCGAGCTTTCCGGCTACGAATGCGCCCTGCCGATGAACACCGGCGGCGAGGCGGTGGAGACTGCCCTCAAGGTTGCCCGCAAGTGGGGCCACAAGGTAAAGGGCGTCGAGGAAAACAAGGCGGAGATAATCGCCTGCACCAATAATTTCCACGGCCGCACCATAGCCGTTATAAGCATGTCCACGGAAGCCCAGTACAAGGACGGCTTCGGCCCCCTCACGCCGGGCTTCAAAATCGTCGAGTACGGCAATGTCGAATCCCTTAAGGCCGCCATCACTCCCAACACCGTGGCCTTCCTGTTCGAGCCCATTCAGGGCGAGGCCGGCATACTCGTCCCGCCCGACGGCTATCTCAAGGCCGCGCGCGAAATTTGCAGCCAGAACAACGTCCTCATGGTTGCGGACGAGGTCCAGACCGGTTTTGGCCGCACCGGCAGGATGTTCTGCTGCGAGCACGACGGCGTGAAGCCGGACATGATGGTCATGGGCAAGGCCCTCGGCGGCGGCGTGATGCCCATATCCGCCATAGTCACCTCCCGCAAGGTTATGGACGTCATCCATCCTGGAGACCACGGCAGCACCTTCGGCGGGAACCCGCTTGCCTGCGCCGTTTCCCGCGAGGCGCTCAAGGTCCTCGTAGAGGAAAAGCTTGTCGAGCGTTCGCATGAGATGGGCGAATACTTCATGGCCGGGCTGCGCGCGATAAAGAGCCCGCACATCAAGGAAGTGCGCGGCAAAGGCCTGCTCATCGGCGTGGAGCTCAAGCACGAGGCCGGCGGCGCGAGGCGTTTCTGCGTGGAGCTGATGAAGCTCGGTCTTCTCTGCAAGGAGACGCACGACGACGTCATCCGCTTCGCTCCCCCTCTGGTCATCGAGAAGAAGGACATAGACTGGGCGCTCAAGCGCATAAAGAAAGTCCTGATGATGCCGTAGAGACTGTTGTTTTGACCGGCGGAGCGCGCTTGGCGCTTCGCCGGTTTTTTCTGTCGTTCCATGCACGGATGGGACTTTTGGTCCTTGTGCTTGCGGTTTCAAGAACATATGATAATCGTGTGGACGCCGCCGTATTCATGGACCGGGGCGCCCTGCCGTGGCGCAGTCCCGGCTAAGAACTGGCACAGGGGAGGCCATCGTGAGGAAGATTTCCATCGTAGCTTTATCAGCCGCAGCCGCGGCCCTTTTCATTTCGCCTAAGGCCATGGCCGAGGCTTCCATCGAGAAGCTGGAGTCGCTTAAAAGCAAGGTGGCGGTCTCGCAGGTGAAGCCCGCCAAAATAGACCGCCAGGAAATTTTGCGCGCTCTCAAAAAGAAAGGCCCCAAGCGCCTTACAAAGGCCGACCGCGAGTTCATCGACAAGGACATGGACGCCCATCCGGGGGATTATTTCCATAAAACACTTTCCGTTCCCCTCAGGACCGAGAAATCAGTTCCCTCCATTGGCAAGTCCCGCGTCCCTCATGGGCCGCTTGCCAGGTATGACTCGGAGAAAGCCCACCACCTGGCGCAGATTGCCGGCTCAAACAATGCCGGCGGCTTCGGCGGGCGCTGCTACCAGTATGTTGCCGCTTTCATGGAGGCTGCGGGTGTCATCCGCCCCGAACAGTGGGACGAGCTCGGCATAAGTCCTTTCAGCGCGGCCGATTTCGCCTATTGGGCCAACGGAAACCCGGAGCTTCTCAGCCAGATTCGGCTTGAGAAATTTGAAACCCCCGCCACCGTCGCGGAAATACCCGTTGGCAGCATAGTGGTTTATGACCGGGGCGCCTGCGGCTTCAGTTCCAAGCACGGACATATAGAGGTCACGGTTTCCGAAAACTACCTCTGCTCCGACGGATGCGAATCTTTCGACCAAGGCTGTCTGGACGACGCCGACACCCGTTCACAGATAAGCGTATACATACCGGTTAAATAGCCGGTCATTTTAAAGGGCCGCGCCGAAATACCGGCGCGGCCCTTTTGTTTTAAACTGTTGCGCGGGGGGGCGGCAAATCTTAGAATTAACTTATGTCCCAGTGGATTGATGAACTGCGGAGTTTTTAGTTTTCCCGTAGGGTTTACGCCTGCAACAGCGCTTCAAGTTTTTCAAGGACTCTATCTTCGCCGGGGGACCAGCCGTAGTTTGGGCCATATACGCGCTTTATGTATTGCATAAAGTCCAGGATGACGCGCAGCTGTTCCTTGTTCATGATTTGGTAGCGGCCATTTATATATTTCCTCATGCCGCTGCTGCCCGCCAGAAAATCATCCACTGCCTGCGCCCAGTGTGCTTTGGTCCAGCGTTGAAGTATGGGGTGGTATGGCTCAATGAAGCTGGAGCCTATTGAGCTTGGTATGACATCGGCTTTTTCGTAGTCAAGCAAAGCCTGTATCATGTACAACGGAAGGTAGTAATGGAATGCGGCGTCCGTCATCAGTAATAACGCATTTTCGCAATTCATTGTAAGGAACTGGGAAGGGTTTTCCTTCCAGTCCTGCCACCTGACGCCTTTAAATATCAGCGCAATTGTCTTGTCCTCAGGACGTTGGCTAATGATGATATTGTCATCGCCGGGATAGGGGACGTTGTTGAACGCCGCCTCTATCCGGGCTTTAATCTGCAACGCCGGGTCGGGATTC
>CAYPTM010000339.1:0-3114 GCA_964413345.1 uncultured Elusimicrobiales bacterium | reverse complement strand
AGTTTCAGCTTCGGCGGTCAGGATGAACGCCAGCATGACCCTGTGGTCTATACCGGGAATGTTCTCGGCCGAGACGGCAAAGCGGTTTTTTGGGACATTTTCCCTGGTGAACGAACCCGCAGCCCTTCCCTGATTGTCCAAAAGCTCGTAATTCCCCCGCAGAAGGCCCCACTGGTGGCCCAGTACCCGCCGCGCCCAGATGCGGGCGGCGGAATCGGCTTCCTTCAGTTCCGCCCTCAAATTGCCCTGGCAGTCATATAGTTGCCAATGCCGCGCGCCGAAAAGAGGGGCAGCGTTCCTTATAACGGCCACGTCCCGCCGTTTCCTGTCCCTGACCGCGTAATGGGACCCGGCGGCCGTCTTCCTTTCCTTTACGGTGAGGACGGTCTCCCCGGTCTTCTGGAAGATGTTGATTCTGTTGGGGTAAAGCGCCTTGCCCGCCTTGCCGATTATGAAAAAAGCGATGCCGGCGAACAGGCAGGGCCCGGAAAGCGCGTCTATGCCCGCCGTATGCAGCACCGGCGCGGCCGCGAATATCAGCGCTACGCCGGTTATGCCGAAGTGTTCAGTCTTGCGCGGACATATGACGACATACCTGCCGCCGGTCCTGTCTCCCGCCGCGTAAATCATGGACATGGCGGCCATGATGTTCGCCTCCGCGTCAAGCGGATACGGCGTGTTTCCCTGCTGGGAAAGGTCTAGTTTTTCCCCCCTTCCATGCCATAACCGGTATATGAGCATGGCGGCGCATATCAGGAGGTATAGCCCCCACATCTTTGTAAGGAAAACCGCCGCCGCGCCCACGCCGGGCAGGTCGAAAGCGGCCGCCATGGCACCAAGAGGGCTGTCGATGTTATGGGATGTTCTGCGGAAGCTGTCTTTCGGCTGAGACTTTTCTGCCGGAATCTGCGGCGTTGCCGCCTGCACCGTGGAAATCAGTATTGGAACCGGGGCCGTTGCGATGTTTGGCGCGGTCTGCAACTCAAATTGCGCCGTTACTTCCGAAGGCAGCACTTCCGGGGCGGGTTCCTCCGTCGGTTTAATTACCGCCGCGGGCGTGGCGGTTTTCATGGTCGGTTTGGACCGGGGAACCCTTGGCGCAGGCTTTACTGAAGGGTCCGGCAGAAATATCGCGTCCAACAGTTCGGTAAACTGTATGTCCGACATGTCCTGCGAGGTTATGGACCATGTCTTGCCGCCGAACAGGAAAAGCCCGTCCCGGCGTTCCGCCGCGTTTTTCACATAGTGGATGAAATAAGCGTTTCCGCCCGACGGAATTTTTCTGCGCTGGACCCTGCCGTAAACCACATATTTTTCCTTGGAAAGGCGGGCCAGCGTGTCCGCAACTTCCTTCGCGGCGTCGGCTTCGCTCGATACGGGGTGTGCCAATACGGTAAATGATGCCTTGCCATTCCGGGCGGAAAGGGCCTCCCCCTTCATTCCGGCCGAGGTGTTTTGCCAGCCGTTACCCAGTTCTACGGAAAAGCTGTTGTCCGAGGCGTTTATGGTCGTTGCCGCCGCCGGCAGCGCAATGGCAGCAGGCAATAGAAGAGCAAGAAATAGTGCAAATTTTAGCATGGCTTGATTTTCCCTGAATTGCATGTTTATCAGATAAAACCTTTGAATCCGGAGTCCGTCTGCCGCCAAACGGATGGCATGGCAAGCTCCGTATATACTTTACCATCTCAGAAAGCAGTTATATAGCCTCTTCCTGCCTTCCCCGCCCCATAGCCGTATTGCCTGACACCGCCATATACCCCGCCGCGCTAACGCTGTACCCATACCGCCCGCTCGGCAAATCGTTGAAGGTGATGATGGGTATTCGAGTATCGTCCCCCAAAAACAAGAAAAAGTAAAATGCTATTAAAGTCGCTTTCTTCTGAGAATGCCATTATTTTTAAACCATATAACAAGGTGACAGGACAGTTCAGTTACAATATATGCCAGAATAAAACAGACCAAAAAGAACGGCAAGGCAAATATAACTTGAATCATATCTCCCATACCGCTATCACCAAGTGTACGTATAGTCAATCTGAGACCACTTAACATCCAACATGTTAAGCTTGCCGGGAAAAACCACCATACAAGCCTTTTGTAAATAAAACCCCTATTGTGCAATTTATAAGTTAACAATATGGCTCCAAAAAAGCCAATAGGAATCAAAGGCAGATACGCATACCACGGGAAGTATTTGCCAATAGGCAATGCGGACCGTATTGCCAAGATGCCGAAAACAGATATGTATCCTGCATATGCCAGCATCATGACAGACAGAACGAAGCAAATAATCCACAGACCCCCGAATATCAGTGCGGAAACAAGGAAAGATGCAATTTTTGCATCCTGACTGCTTGCCCGGGTCCCCAGCATTACTTTCCCACCATTACAATCGGAACCTTCTTCCTTACATGTATGTCGAATGTCAAGTATCACAAAGAAACTGCAAACCAGTAACACCACCAGCAGAAATATCATTGCGCAGCCCTCTTCACACATTTAAAACCATCATCCCAGAAACGGCGCAACATCGTGTTCCTACTCGTTGATCATACTTATAGTAATCATGAGATATCTGACCTTTCCCCGGGAAACCGGAGATGTTGCTACTTAGCAAAGCGAGCGACCAAAATACCAGATGGAATGTCAGTAATTTCAAAATCAAGAAAAACGGTTCCGCGCGTCAGAGAGTAATGTCCACCAGCATCCAAATTCGATGATATAATTATTTTAGTTCACTTGGGAGGGGATAAATGGAAGCTTTTATCGTTTTGCTTGTACTGGGCTTTATCTGTTTTGGCATATACGTGTGTTACGCGGCCATCAGCAGCCACAACAGGCTAAAGTCAATGGACTGGTCCGCCAAGGATCTGGAGCGCAAACTGTCCAGAATGGAGTTTGAGCTTGGAGAGCTGCGCCGGAAGGTGTCTGAAATGACTTCCGGGAACGCGGAACAAAAGCAGGAAGCACGGACAGAGGAGGCCAGAGAGCGCATCACCCCGGCCCCGGTCCCTCCCCCCCCACCGCCTCCGCAGCAGGAAAAAACGGAGATTCCCGTCCCCCCCGCCACTGTCACACCGGAAGAGACGCCGAAATTTATCAGGCAAACGCAGG
>CAYPTM010000338.1:0-3119 GCA_964413345.1 uncultured Elusimicrobiales bacterium | reverse complement strand
CGCGGTTTAAGCCTGTTTTTATGCCAATTGTCGTAGAGAATTCGAGGGGAAGTGTGTCTGGAAGGAGGAGAGAGAGGGTTCTGCATATCGTACTGCTTACCCTTCTGTTTTCCGGCTTATAAGAACCTTAAGCAAACAGGAACTGGACGGAGAAGGTTCTGTCTATTGGACTAATTAGGGATTCTCCGTCGTAAGAACTTTTTCGATTTGTACAATATATAGAACTTCGGGGCTAGTTTGCAGAAATCAGCCATATCAATCAGCCAAATAAGTGTTTCGCTGCTGAAATACAGCTAAATGATTCTGCATTAAGAGAAAAGTTTTGCGAACGGGGATGATAACCGGTATTTGCGGGACTTTTTAGACGGGTCTGCGATCTCCAGAAAACCAGCCTTTACCCAGTTCTCAAGCAGTAAACGCGCTGTCCGCGGCGCGAAGCCGAACAGCGTGGCGATATCGGCGCTAGTCACAGTTTCCTGTTTCTCAAACAATGTCAATGCTTTGCGCTGTCGCGGGTCCAGTTTCCGCAGAATCGCGGAATTGTCGGGAGCCAAACTGGCTGCTTCACTTTTGGCCTGCGCTTCCACCTTAGTGAAAGACTCTATCATCCCGGCAATAAAATATTCAACCCAGCCAGTCAAATCCGCATCAGCGCGGCCCATGTAGTAGTTGTGCGAGGGGCCTACGGCAATAGCGTCATAATACGCCTGCAGGTTTTGCGCGTAATACTCTTCCAGCGAGTAAATCCCTTTGAGACCATAGCCGCCAAGGTGCAGAATCATTGTGGCCATGAGCCGGGCTGTTCTGCCGTTGCCATCGTAGTAAGGGTGAATTGTTGCGAACTGATAGTGCGCCAGTGCTGCTTTTATAGGACAGGGGATGTCTTCCTCAATCCAATCTGCCAACGCTCCCATCAATTCCGGCACGTCTTTTGCCTCCGGCGGCATATAAACTATACCTCCGGTATGGCTGTCTTTGATGACATTCTGCCCGTCCCGGTATGGCGTAGGTGTAGGCTTGCCCTTCCCTGACTGCATTACATGCCCATGGATGAGCTGGATTTGTCGTTCCGTTACCGGCAGGTTCTGTTCGGCCAACTGTTCCACAAAATCCAACGCGCCATAGTAGTTCTTTACCTCGCGTTCGTCTCGTTCCCTGCCGGGAAAGTGGTGGTTTTGACGCAACACACCTTCCACATCTTTCTGGGAAAGCCGATTGCCCTCTATCATGGTGGAATAATGCGTGGTTTGGAGCTTGGCGGTTTCCCGCAGATGAGCCAAGAGCCGAGGTGTTATGGGAAGGCCGTCTATGCGTGTTTTAAGGCCTTCCAGCTGCATAAGCTGTTTGGCTAGGCTATTGGTTATATGGTATTTGGGTTTGAATTTCGGCATATTATCGGCAATTCCCTATGCCATTATTATGCCATTAAAATGCCGTTAAATCAAGACTTAGCTAGCTTGAAAATCTGTTCTTGCTATTAACTCGATTGCCGCCTGCGTATTCGCATACGCAGAACTTTTACGCGCAATTTAAGCCTGTTTTTATGCCAAGTGTCGTCGAGAATTTGAGGGGAAGTGTGCCTGGAAGGAGGAGAGAGAGGGTTCTGTATATCGTACTGCTTACCCTTCTGTTTCCCGGCTTATAAGAACCTCAAGCAAACAGGAACTCGACGGAGAAGGTTCTGTCTATTGGACTAATTAGGGACACGGTATTGACGGTTCCCTGGCCGCCACAGGCCGCACCAACGCCATCGCGGCCGAGCAGATATTCGGCCTTTCCCCCATACCGGCCCGGCCAACGCGGAACTTGTCAAACAACTGACTCAGAAAATGCAGGCCAAACTGCAAAAATACGGGACCACGGTGGCAAAGTAATACCTCCGTCCGACTGTCAGAATCTTTCGGCAAAAACACCCCGTCCAAAGGCGGGGTGTTTTCATGTGGTGTCCGTTGCCGCAAACCGGCCCATTTGATGGGGCGTTTGTACTCCAAAAAATCATACCTGTCCGCTAAAAATCGCAAATAGGGACAGTGCCTATTCGAGGACAAGACAGCATAAAGGACTAAAAGGTATAATTAGGCTATCCCGATTGATACAACCTTGAAGATCTACCGGGACGAAATCTTTTCTCCCGGAGGATAGATGACGAACAGACGTACAGGTATTAGCGCCTTGACCGGACTGAGTATTCCGGCGGCCATCCTTGTTTCCCTCATTTCCACGACTGTGGCTTTCGCAGAAAATGGAAACGCCGTGACAGAGAACCAGCACCCCTTCGGTCACTCAACATCCGTGGGAGTCAATTTCCCCGGCGCCAGCGCCAGGATGTTCCTTTCAGAGAACTTTGCCGCCGAGCTGCGAGGGCAGTATCAGTACCGCATCCTGACCGCGGGACCGAGGTTATATTACTATCCGCAGATAGCCGGCATGGGCGATTCACGCATACTCCCCTTCATCAGCATAGAGGGCGCTTATGTTTCCTTCAAAGGCAACGTGAGCAAGGGCAACGGCCTGGCCTACGGCGCTAACGCAGGGATGGAATACTTCCTGTCCAGACGCGTCTCGATACAGGCCGACGCGGGGCCGTACTACATAATGCTGAATGACGACAGCAGTTCCATCGAACAGACTGGCCTTGAATTCGTGATGAATTTCGGCGTCAATTTTTATTTTTAGCAAGGTAATCATATGAAAAAAACAACTCTTTTCATGCTACTGAATCTCAGCCTCGCCTGCGTCTCCCACGCGGGCTTCAGCGTGGGCCTGCCCCACGCAGTGAAAAACCAGGTGGACAAACTGGACGACAAGGTCATAGCCTCCGTAAAAGCCAACAACATTCCGGCGGCAAACACCACGCAGCCCGGCAACGGCACAGCCGAAGTGTCCTGGGCGCCGGTATCCGCCGCTTCTTCCTACACCTTATACTGGGGCACGGCGACGAACATCAGCTCCATGGCCAAAGTCCCCCAGGCCACCAGCCCCTATCTGCTTACCGGCCTGACCAACGGCACCATCTACTATTACGCCGTCGCCTCCGTGACCAACGGCATCGAATCCAACCTAACGCCCATAGCGCAAATAACGCCTTCCGCCACACTGCCTCTGATTCCGCAGAATGT
>CAYPTM010000337.1:0-3133 GCA_964413345.1 uncultured Elusimicrobiales bacterium | reverse complement strand
ACGAATCCTTTCCGGGCCGATTCCTGAAATATAAGCCGTAGCTGCTGCCGCGCCGATGGCTCCCGCGTAGTCCTGCAGTCCGGCTTCAAGCCGCCAGGGCAGGGGGGAAAAGGTGCAGCTCTCATATGTCGCGTCCGTAACTGTCTCCCCGCCTATTAAAAGGGGCAGCAGGGCCTCAAGCCTTTCCTCACGTCCAAGCAGCGCGCCCATCCCGGAGGGCCCCAGCATTTTGTGGAAAGATACGACGTAAAAATCGGCGTCTGTTTCGCGGATGTTTACCGGCATGTGTCCGGCGGCCTGTGCTCCGTCTATCAGGACCATGGCCCCGGCCTTGCGCGCCGCGCCGCATATCTCCCTGACAGGCTGAATCGCCCCGGTAACGTTGGAAACATGTGCCACGCTGACAAGCCTCGCGCCCTTCGCCAGTTCGGCGGAGAGGGCTTCCATGTCGATTGAATAATTCTTCCCCAGCGGGATGCGGACATGGTCTATGCCTTTTGTCCGTGCAAGCCTTTGCCAGGGCAGGAAGTTGGAATTATGTTCCAATTCGCAGGTTATAACCCTTTCCCCGGCCCGGAGGCCTAGTCCGTACGCGACTATATTGATGGCTTCCGTGGCGTTGCGGGTGAAGACGGTTTCAGCGGGGGTTACTCCGAAGAACGCCGCTATTGCGGCGCGGGAACGTTCATGGGCTTCGGCAGTGGCGCGGCCAAACATATGCTGTGCCCTGCGAGCGCAGCCGCTGCAAGCCGTATAGTAGGAAGATATGGCCTCTATTACGGAACCCGGGCGCAGGCTGACGCAGGCGTTATCAAGATATATGGCGGGCTTGCCGCCGCGTGTTTTCGCCAGGGCGGGGAAATCTGCTCTTATTTTTTTAATATCCATATCACCGAGGATGCCAGCGCGGCGAGCAGTACCCAGCAGCTGCCCAGCAGGGCCGGGTTGAAGTATTTGTAAACCATGCCGGATAGAACCGGCATCCTGGCGTATAGAATCCTGGACGCCGCCATTCTGCGCTGGCCGTCCATTCCCGCGTTCATAACGCGCAACGCCGCCCCGGCGGTCCTGCCTGGCAGGCTTGCAAAGCCGGGTTTTATGGGATGGAGAATCAGCGCTGCCGTGGATGCCATCACCCAGAGTGGGAAAGCGACGGTCATCAGCCCCAGTATGGTGGGCCTGTCCGCGCCCGTGTCGAAACCGCAGCAGCGCTTGTCTTCCAGATTCATCGTTCCGTCAGCCGATAGAGGCGGCTGTTTTCCCCGTTTCGCCGGAAATCCTCAAGCAGCGCGCCCGCGTCCAGCATCTTCTCGCTGAAGTAACGCAGGCTGTCGGCCTTGTAGGTTTCGTAATTTTTACCCGGCAGATAGTACCAGTGCAGCCAGATGTTGAACAGTATGAATTGAAAGCATCTCTGCTGCATGGAGCGGTCCAGTTCCGTTCCCTTGACGTTATCGGAAGGCATGAGGCCAAGCTCGTAAAGCTTCCAGCCCGTGGTCTTGCGCCGGGCCTCCTCTTTTTCCTTCTGCGCGCCGGAGGCGAGGAACGGCACTTTTTCGAAATGTAGCTTGTCCGCGAAATCTATATCCTGCGGACCCTCGAAATCGAAGACCGGGGTGGTGTAATTTACGCCCGCCTTGAGGTGCATGCGGCGTGTTTCCTCTATGACCGTGTCCATCTGGTCCGGGAAGAGGTTCATGCCCTTGTTGGCCCCGTCGCAGAGGTCGGCAATGCCGTTTTCCACGCAGTAGACCGCGGCGCGCAGGTGCATGGCCAGTTTGCACAGCCCGCATGTGGAAAGATTGAAAAAACCGTATTTGCGCAGGTAGTGAAGGTATCTGCCGTAGCTGACCTGTTTGAAAATCCTGTCCACCGGCAGAAAGACGTGCTTTACCCTGTCCCTGCCGAAACGCGCGGCCAGCTTTTCAGCGTTCAGGCGCGCATGCTCCGGCCTGAAGAGGCCGAAACGCGTGCAGGTCAGCAGATGGAGGCGGTCATACCTTTCCAGCGCGAGCGCGGCCGCGAGCGTGCTGTCGGTCCCTCCGGAGAACAGGATGGCGGCTTCCTTCATTTGCGCGCCTCCCGCCCCAGTTCCCTTATTATCAGGTTCAGGACCGAAACATAATTCAGGTAAAGGAATTGCGTAATCCAGCCCAGCAGTTCGCTGTAAAGGCAGCGCATCCGCCACGGCATCATAACACCGGCGAGGCAGATGAAAAAGGCGAGCGTTTTCCTGAATATTACGAGCACGTTTTCTCCTTGGACCAGTATAGCAAAGTTACCTCTTCCGTCAGCGTATTCAAATCGGGGTTTATGTTACAATTAAGCGGGTGAGAATATCGTTTTTCGACTGATATCTGGAACATGACAACTTCAACGCCGGCCCGGGCCGAAACGGTCCTGGTAAATCCGCCTATCGAAAGGGAGCAGCAGTACGGGGCCAAATTCCGCACCGGAATGCAGACGCCCCACCTGGGGCTCGCCCTGCTGGCCGCGATATTGCGGGCAAAGGGCCGTTCCGTGGCCGTCATGGATTTCCCGTGCGAAGGCATCCCGTTCAGGGAGGCCGTCTCCCGCGTGGTTGCCCTTTCCCCCAAATACCTGGGCCTTACCGCCGTTACCATGACGGTAACGGCCGCCGCGTCGTTTGCCCGCGCCGTGAAAGAGGCTTTGCCCGGTGTGAAAATTATTATCGGGGGGCCGCACATCACAGCGCTCCCGGAAGAGACCATAAGGCGCCTCGGAGCCTTTTTCGACGTCGCGGTGATGGGGGAAGGCGATGAAACCCTGCCGGAGCTCCTCTCCTCGCTGGAGGGGACAATGCCGCTTTCCTCGGTCCGGGGGCTCGCCCTGCCGGACGGGAACGGCAAAATTTCACTCACACCGCCCCGTCCTCCCGTGGAGGACATGGACAGCCTGCCATTCCCGGCATGGGATCTCCTGCCGGTCATCGGGCCCCAGTATAATTATCCGGGCACTGTAAAGCATTTCCCGTCGGCCCTGCTGCTCACCTCGCGGGGCTGCCCACACGGCTGCAAATTCTGCGCCAACCCTTTCGGCAGAAAGCCCCGCACTCATTCCGCCGCTTATATAGTAAGGATGATGGAGCATCTCCAGTCGGCTTACGGAATAC
>CAYPTM010000336.1:0-3138 GCA_964413345.1 uncultured Elusimicrobiales bacterium | reverse complement strand
GATGATGAGCGCCTCTGCCTACATCAAGTTCTGCAAGATAGGCGCGCTCTCGGAGGACGGCTCCTGGGTGTTCGACGCCCGCGCCAACGGCTTCGTAATGGCGGAAGGCGCAGGCATGATACTGCTCAAGCGCCTTTCCGACGCGGTCCGCGACGGAGACCGCATATATTCCCTTATCCGCGCCATAGGCGCGTCCAGCGACGGCAAGGGCAAGGGCATCACCGCCCCCAACCCCAAAGGCCAGCGCATAGCCATAGCCAAGACCTTCGAGCAACTTGACTATACCCCGGCGGACATAGGGCTCATGGAAGCCCACGGCACAGCCACCCGCGTGGGCGACGTGACGGAAGTAAACAGCACGGGAGAATTTTTCTCGCAGTATGTGGACAAAAAAGGCTCCATAGGCATGGGCTCGGTTAAATCCATGATGGGCCACGCCAAGGCGGCGGCCGGCATAGCGTCGGTCATCAAGACCTCGCTTGCCATTCACAACAGGATAATGCCGCCCTCGATGAATTTCGAAACCCCCAACCCCGATATTGACTGGAAAAACAGCCCCTTCCGCGTAATAACCGGCGCGGAAGAGTGGTCCTCCAAGGGCCCGAGGCGCGCCAACGTTTCTTCCTTCGGTTTCGGCGGAACCAACTTCCACGCGGCACTGGAAGAGTTCGACCCCAAGGCCATAAGAACACCGGAGCCCAGATATATGAAAGAGGAAATGCCCAGGCAGTCCCCCGCAAAAGCGGAAGCGACACTGAAGGTAGGACCGGAGAAGCTGCAGAGCGAAACGCTCACTTTCTCCGCCATAGGCAAGGCCGAGCTGATCAATGAAGTCCGTCTATTCGCTCAGAATTTCACGGCCTCGGACCCGTATCCCCTCATACTTGAGGCATACAAACGCCACATAGCGCCCCGCGGCAGCTACGGCGTGACTATAGTGGCGGAGAATCCCGCCAAACTGAAGGACAAAATCGCCTTCTTCATAAAGACAGCCTCGGCCGAAGACGTCTGGGAGAAGGGCTCCCTCCACCTCAAGATGAAGGGCATATACCCCTTCCGCCCGCAGACCTACGGCGGCAAGGTCGGCTTCATGTTCCCGGGACAGGGTTCCCAGTACGTTGACATGATGAAGGACCTGGCCAGCAAATACCAGGTCGTGCAGGACACTTTCGACGAAGCGGACCGCATACTTAAAGGACTTATAGACACCACACTGACCGAAGTCATATGGTCCAAGCCGGGTGAAAGCGCGGAGCAGCTTGCCAGGCGCGAGGAGGCCATCAAGCAGACACAGATGACCCAGCCCGCAGTCCTCACCGCAGACATAGCGATGTTCCGCCTGCTCGGCTCCTTCGGCCTCAAGCCTGACGTTTCCATAGGCCACAGCCTGGGCGAGTACGCCGCTGCGGTTGCGGCCGGCGTATTCACCTTTGAAAACGGCCTGCGCGCCGTCACCAACCGCGCGAAGGAAATGTCCAGCATAAAGGTGGAGGACCCCGGCAAGATGGCCTCCATAGCCGCCCCGTGCGAACGCGTGGAGCCGGAGCTCAAAAAGATAAAAGGCTACGTCGTCGCGGCCAACAAGAACTGCCCGTCGCAGACCGTCATAGCGGGGGAAAAGCAGTCCATAGACGAAGCCATCAAGATGTTCACGGCGCTCGGCATACAGGCGGTGGAAATACCGGTCTCCCACGCCTTCCACAGCGAAATCATACGCGGCGCGGTGGAACCTTACCGCCGCTTCCTTACCACCCTGCCCATATCCAGCCCGAAACTGCCCCTGCTTTCCAACGTAACGGCGGACTACTTCCCCAGCGACCCCGATGCCGTGCGCGAAATTCTGGTAAAGCAGATAACCAGCACCGTGGAGTGGATACGCCAGCTCGAGCGCATGTACGCCGACGGAGTGCGCATATTCGTGGAATGCGGCCCCAAGCGCGTCCTCAGCGCCTTCGCTACCAGCACCCTGGCGAACAAGAAGGACATCTTCATCCTTTCCTCCAACCATCCCAAAAAGGGCGGCATAGTGGAATTCAACGACCTGCTGGCCAACATGACCGCCTCCTCCATAAAAATCGACTGGAACGGCAAGGACCCCCTTGTCAGCCCCAACGACTACAACCCCGGCTTCCAGGCCTGGGTGGACGGCTTCACCGGCGGCGCCAAGACGCAGAAAGCGCCAGCGGAATCCGCCGCCCCGGCGCCGCAGGGCGGTTACGAGCGCTTCGGCTTCAACACGAACCCCATAGCGATAAGCGGCATTGCCGCCGGCGTTCCCGGCAGCTGGGACAAGGCGTTCCGCGATTCCGGCATAGACGAGATACTCGCCGGCAAAAACCTCATAGAGCCGATATCACCCGAGGACCAGCAGAAGCAGATAGACAAGAACGTCGTCTACGTGGTCAAGTCCGCCACGGGCCTGCCCCGCATAGAAAGGCTGACCTCCATCTCGCAGGCCATCAAACTGGCCGCGCGCAAGGGCGGCTTCGACCTTGAAAGGGAATTCGGCCTGCCGGCGAACTGGGTGGAATCGATGGACACCAGTTTCCGCATGGCGATAGCGGCCGGAATAAAGGCCCTGCACGACGCGGGCATTCCTCTCGTGCAGAGCTACAAGAAGACCTCCACCGGCAAATACCTGCCGGAGAAATGGACCCTCCCGGCCGAGATGTCGGACGAAACGGGCGTGGTGTTCGCATCCGCCTTCCCTACCACAGACAACCTCATCCGCGAAATATCCCGCAGCCTGACCGCGAAATTCCAGAACTCAGCGCGCGCCGACATATACAAGGTGTACGAGGAGATAATACAGAAGATTACCGATCCGCAGCTCCGCAGGGAACTGTCGGAATGGTTCGCCGCCAACTTCAACAAGTACCACGCCAAGGGGGAAGGGGAACAGTTCTCGCAGAACTTCCTGCTCAAGATAATCCCCATAGGCCACAGCCAGTTCTGCCAGTGGATACGAGCACGCGGCCCCGCCACACACATAAGCGCGGCCTGCTCCACCACCACCCAGGCAGTAGGCATAGCAGAGGACTGGATACGCACCGGCCGCGCAAAGCGCGTCATAGTCATCGGCGGCGACGACATCACCAACGAAAACGCCCATGAGTGGCTTATGGCCGGCTTCCTCGC
>CAYPTM010000335.1:0-3148 GCA_964413345.1 uncultured Elusimicrobiales bacterium | reverse complement strand
CTTTCCTGATGGGCGCTTCCGGCGGAAAGGCCGATTTCCCGGACGAGATGCCGGCGCACGAAGTTTTTGTGTCCGGGTTCCAGATAGACGCCAGGGAAGTGACTTATGGAGATTTCGCCGTCTTCGCGGATTCCATATCCTTCATGACCTCCGCCGAACTGGCCGGAGCCGGAATAGTATACGACGGCGCGGGGGATATGAAAGCTGTGCCCGGCGCCAGTTGGCGCAACCCCGCCGGTGATGGCGCGGCCCCCGAGGACAGGGACAGACTGCCTGTGGTGCAGGTAAGCTGGAACGACGCGGCGGCCTACTGCGCCTGGGCCGGGAAGAGGCTTCCCACCGAGGCCGAATGGGAAAGGGCCGCCACTTACGCCACTGTCTCGCATAATCTCAGGCCGGAAGCTCCGGCGGCCTCAAGCTGGTTTGCCGACACGGGGGCCGGTTCCCTGATGTCGGCCGGTTCCCGCCCGCCCGACTCGGCCGGCCTTTACGATATGTTCGGCAACGCCGCCGAGTGGACGGCGGACTATTTCTCTCCCGATTACTACGGCCGTTCCCCGAAGGAAAACCCGCGCGGACCCTCCGCCGGCGATTCCCGCGTCATACGGGGCGGGGCCTACTGGCAGTACCTGGCGGCTTTCACTCCGCAACGGCGCGCGCACGCACCGCAACAGTCGTCGTCATCCTTCTCGGGTTTCCGCTGCGCTAAATAGTTTTGGAATATCTGGCCCGGACCGCTTCAAGCCGTTCCATCGTTCCCACGTCGGCCCAGTAAAAGCCGTCGCTTCTGAACGCGGTCACTCGCCTGCCGGCGCGGGCCATCTCAAGGTAGGTGTCGTTTATCGAAAAAGGGCCGTCCTCCTTCATGAAGGAGAACACCTCCGGCGTGAGCGCGTGTATGCCGTCGAAGGCCAGCCTCTCGGTGTTTACCGTCGCGGGGCCCGCCATGAATACGCCGTTTCCGTTTTCCCTTCCGCACAGCCTGCCGTTATCGAAAAGCAGCTGTCTCCTGCTCTCCCTCCGCCTTACGCAGAGGGCCGCGGGAGCCTTCTCTCTGTCCAGAAAGGACAGCAGTTGTCCGAAATCCACTTCGCTCAGCACGTCCGCGTTATGGAGCAGGAAGGGTTTTGCGTCATCAAAAAACCAGTAGGCCTTTTTCAACCCGCCGCCGGTGTCCAGCAGCGTGTCTTCCCGCGATATTTCAACGCGAAGTCCTTCCTTGCGTCGTTTCGCAAGGTAGTATTCAATCTGCTCTGCGAAATGATGGGTGTTGACAATGAATTCCGTTACCCCGGCGGCACTGAGCCTGTCCAGGACATGCCCTATCAGCGGTTTCCCCCCCACTTCCACAAGCGCCTTGGGCATGGTGTCCGTCAGGGGGGCCAGCCTGCTGCCCACCCCGGCGGCCAGAATCATGGCCTTCATGCCTTTATGGCCGTGTGTTCGAAAGTGGAGTGGGTCAATTCCACGTCCACAGGATACTTGGCGCGCAGGGTTTCGGCCAGCTTTTCGGCGCAGTATACGGAGCGGTGCCTTCCGCCCGTGCAGCCGAAGGAGACCATGAGGTCGGTGAAGTTCCGGCTCATATAATTCTCGACTGCGTTGGAGACCATCTTTTCCGCCAGCGACAGGAAGTCCGCCACCTGCGGCTCTTTCTTCAGGAAATCGATTACGGGGATGTCGCGTCCGGTCAGCGAGGCATATTCCGGGTAGCGGCCGGGGTTGGGAAGGTGGCGGCAGTCGAAGACGAAGCCCCCTCCGTGTCCGCGTTTGTCCGCTGGCGTTCCCGCGCGGTATGAGAAGCTGCTTATCCTGACGCAGAGGCGCATCTTCGCCTGGCCGAACTGGCGCAGCTTGGACGAGGCCACGATCTTGCGCCATACTCCCGCCAGCGCCGGAATCTCTATCGGCAGGGAGGCGCGCGCCGTGTGGTATTCCATATTCCTGACCGCGAAGGGTATGCTCTGCAGGAAATGGGTCTTTCTCTCGTAAAATCCGCGCAGGCCGTAGGCCCCGAGCGCCTGCATTATCCTTATGAGGACGAAGGCGTGGTACTGCGCCATGAATTTTTCCCTGTCCACCGGCAGCATCCTGGACACCGATGAAAGATACTCCTCCAGCACCGCCTCGCGCACGTCGAACGGCAGGTCGGCCTTGGCGTCGCAGAGGAGCGACGCGATGTCATATTGCAGTGCCCCGCGCCGGCCGCCCTGATAGTCGATGAACCACAGCGAGCCGTCCGGCTTCACCATGATGTTGCGGGACTGGAAGTCCCGGTAGAGGAAGTGGTCCTGGCCGGCTTCATTGAGGTAGGCGGCGAGCTTGTTGAAATCGTCCTCGAGGGCCTGTTCGCTGAAGGGAATGTCGGCCAGCCTGAGAAAATAATACTTGAAGTAATTGAGGTCCCACTTCATGGACTGCATGTCGAAACTGTCTCTCGGGTGGCAGCATGAATAGTCCAGTCCCCTGCCGCCTTCCACCTGGAAACGGGCCAGCTCCCGGGCCGCGCGGAAATAGGTCTGGCGCAGGTCGTCCGTGAATTTCCCTCCGGCGCGCTGTTCCGTCAGATAGCGGAACAGTGTCATGTCGCCAAGGTCTTCCTCAAGGTAAATATTGCCGGCGGGGTCGTCCGCGTATATTTCGGGCACGGGCAGGCCCTTGCTGCGGAACTGGCGGGAGAAGGAAAGGAACGCCCTGTTCTCCTTTGGGTCCGGGCCGAAAGTGCCTATGGCGGTACGTCCCTCTCCCCGTATGCGGAAATATTTTCTGCTTGAGCCGTCGCACTTGAGAGCCTCTATGGCCGAGGCTTCGTGCCCGAAAGTTTTTTTGTAGAGAGCCTTGAGTTTCTCTTCCATCTGTTTAGTCTCCTTCCATCTGTCCGGCCTGCCTGCGCATGGCGCCTTCGGAGTCCGCCGGATAATCGAAACTGAATGTGGCCCCGGCGGTGAAGTAAGAGGCGTTCGTGCCGCCGGACTGCCTTAAAATCGAATATGCCGCCCTTAAATGCCAGAGTTTGAGGGACGAGACCGCCCCTATCTCCCACGCGTAAAGAGTCCGCAGGTCCTGCTTTAACTGGGCCGTCGTGAAAGAGGCGTAGGGCTTGAATTCCGGCATGGGGCGGCAGTCCGCCCGGAATCCCCAAAGCTGG
>CAYPTM010000334.1:0-3155 GCA_964413345.1 uncultured Elusimicrobiales bacterium | reverse complement strand
GGGCAATTACCGTTTTGACCCGGCCGTCCTTGAGGACTACGCCGGACGCGTGGCAAAGGCTGTCTGGCTGGAAGTTTTCGGCGGCGACGCGATAGTCACGCCTGACAGCAGGATTTACATAATTGACATAAACAGCTGGCCGAGCTTCGCCCGTGTCCGGGATGAAGTGAAGACCCACATAGCCAAACATGTGGCCGCGCGCGCAAAAGCCGCCAGAAAGGAGAAATGATTAGATGAAAACAGCAGCTGCAGCAAACGGCGTATCAACTGAAGACACTTTCAAGGCTGGCCCCAAGTCCCGCGAGATTTTCGGCGAGGAGCAGAAATACATAGCTCCCGGCGTGCAGCAGATAGGTCTCTTCTCCCAGATAGTCATGGAGCGCGGCGAGGGACCTTACTTCATCGACGTCGACGGGAACAAGTATCTCGATTTCTACGCCGGTGTCGGCGTGGCCAGCCTGGGCCACAGCCATCCCCGCTGGGTCAAGACGATGACGGAGCAGGTGGCCAAGATAGGCGTAGGCTCCTTCACCACCAAGCACCGCGCGGATTTCCTCAAGAAGCTCGCTTCCGTGACCCCGGGCGACCTTAACCGCTGTCAGCTCTATTCCGGCGGCTCCGAAGCCGTCGAGGCCGCCATGCGCCTCGCCAAGAGCTATACCCACAACTACGAGTTCGTGGGCTTCTGGGGCGGCTTCCACGGCAAGACCGTCGGCGCCGTCGGCCTACTGGGCGACACCTTCAAGAACGACATCGGCCCCCTGCCCGCCGGCGTCTACCAGGTTCCGCACGCCTACTGCTACCGCTGCCCGTTCAAGACCACCTATCCGCAGTGCGGCCTGCTCTGCGCGGAATTCGTCCGCAAGGCCCTCAAGCCGATGACCACCGGCCGCCTCGCCGCGTTCGTGCTCGAGCCCATACAGGGCACCAACGGCAACGTCATCCCGCCCGCCGGCTGGGTGAAGGCCATACACGAGATAGCCAAGGAGATGGGCGCGCTGCTCATCATAGACGAGATGATATGCGGTTTCGGCCGCACCGGCAAGATGTTCGGCATCGAGCACGAAGGCATAGTGCCCGACATCATCACCGTCGGCAAGGGCATAGCCTGCGGTTTCCCCGTGGCCGGCGTCATCTCCAACGAGAAGATTATCAATTCCAAGCCTTTCGCCAATCCGTCCGGCTCGTCTTCGAGCTACGGCGGCAACCCGCTGGCCGGCGCCGCGTGCGACGCCACCCTCAGCACCATCATCGACGAAAAGCTCGTGGAGAACTCCCGCGTGGTAGGCGAATACATGCTGGGCAAGCTCAGGGAGATGCAGAACAAGTATTCCTTCATCGGCGACGTCCGCGGCCGCGGCCTCATGATAGGAGTGGAACTGGTGGCCGACCGCAAGACCAAGGAAGACCTGCCCAAGCACGTCAACCGCCAGCTCTTCGACGAATGCCTTAAGCGCGGGCTGATGTCGATGTGCTACTCGCACACCATCCGCATCAATCCGCCGCTCATCATCACCAAGGCCCAGGCGGACGAAGGTCTCGCCAAGCTGGACGAAGCCTTCGCGGCGATTTCCAAGAAGTTCGGGCTCAAGTAAGCGTATGCTGAAAGGGGCGATAGCCGGTTTCGGCGCGGTGGTGGAGAACGGGCATGTGCCCGCCTTCGCCGCGCATGCCGACTCCTTCCAGATAGCGGCGGTGGCGGACGCGGACCCGAGGCGGCGTGAGGCCGCCTCGAGGCTCTATCCCGCGGCCAATCTCTACGCCTCGCTGGAGGAGCTCCTCGCGGGGGAAAAGCGGCTGGATTTCGTGGACATAGCCACGCCGCCTTTCCTTCATGAAAAACAGGCGGCGATGGTTCTGGGCAAGGGCATCAGCGTGCTTTGCGAAAAGCCGCTTGTGCTCTCCTCCCGGTCTTACGAAAAGCTGGCCCGCCTGGCCCGCAAGAAAGGGAAGACGCTTTTCTCCGTGCATAACTGGAAGGCCGCGCCTCCACTGGCAAAGGCCTTCGAACTGATTGCCGATGGAAAGATAGGCTCTGTGCAGCACGCGGAACTGCATGTGCTGCGCAGCCAGCCTGCCATTGCCGCCGGAGGGAACAACTGGCGGCAGGACCCGCGCAGCGCCGGCGGAGGCATCATGGTGGACCATGGCTGGCATAATTTCTACCTGGCGTACTGCTTCGCGGGCAGGGCCCCGGTTTCCGTTTCCGCCGTGAACCAGCATCCGGACATAGACTCCGAGGCTCTGGCGGAGGACGTCTCCTCCGTGCAGATAGATTTCGGCGGTTCGGACGCGTTCATATACCTGACATGGCGCAGTCCGGTGCGCAAGAACCTGGCGCTGGTTTACGGCGACAGGGGGCTTATCACCGTGCGCGACAGCGCCGTGGTGCTGGAAACCAGGGACGCGCCCCCGCAGGTGTTCGAGACGGGCGAGAAGCTGTCCGGCGGTTCCGCCCATCCGCAGTGGATGGCCGGCACGCTGAAGGATTTTCTGGGCGCGATGGCGGGCGGACCCGAGCGCGCGCAGAACGCCGAAGAGGCGCGGGCTTGTGTTCTCCTTACGGAAGCCGGTTACAAATCGGCTAAAACCGGCAAGAGAGTCCCGCTGGGAAAAAAGACCCCGGCTACAGCCGCGGCCTGAGCGATTTATTATCATTGGAGGTAGTGAATGCTGAATAAGAAAATTGAAGTTGCGCCCGCCAAGGGCAAGCTGGGAGTTCTCATCCCGGGAATGGGCGCGGTCACGAGCACCCTTATCGCCGGCGTGGAATTGGCCAAGAAGGGGCTGGGCCAGCCGTTCGGTTCCGTTTCCCAGATGCAGAGGATACGCCTCGGCAAACGCTATGAGAACCGCAATCCTCTTATAAAGGATTTCGTGCCGCTGGCGGATACGGAAGACATAGTGTTCGGCGGATGGGACATTTTCCCGGAATCCATGTACGAGGTCGCCCTCAACGCCGGAGTGCTTCCGCCCTCCATGCTGGATGCGGTCAAGGACGAGCTTTCCATGATAAAGCCGATGCCGGCCGTCTTCGACCAGTATTACGTCAAGAATCTTTCCCCCAAGAAAATAAAGAAGGGCAAGACCAAGATGGACCTCGCCCGCATGGTGATGGAAGATATAGAGAACTTCCGCAAGGTCAACGGCGTGGA
>CAYPTM010000333.1:0-3166 GCA_964413345.1 uncultured Elusimicrobiales bacterium | reverse complement strand
CTTTGTACTCTCCCCGGTCATAGAGCATGATGCCGGTCTTGAGCAGTTTCTGCGGGTTTTGCTTGGGGCGGCGCCTGTTCTCCGCGGCGAGGTCCTCGGCTGAAACCGTTGTCACGGCCGTTACGTTGGCCTCTCCTGCTTTCGGATTCACTTTCCCGCCTATCGGCGAGGGGCGCGCTTTCGCCGCGCGGTCAGCCAGTTTCTGCGCGTCCTTTTCGTTTTCCTGCGGGACCTCCGCGTCCGCCGCCTCTTCCGGGGTCCTGGGGGACGCTTCCGCCGTGCCGGCATTCTGCGCGGACGACGGAAGGCACAGGGACAGGGCCCCCGCAGCCGCAAGCAGCAGCGCCGTCAGCCGCCCTCTCATTGTCCGGCCGACGTTTTTTTACGGGCCGGTTTTTTAATCCGTGTCAGCGTTCCCGTTGTGTTGAGCGTGGCGCCGCTTACGCTGTAAGCCATGGTTTTCCTGTCTTCTGCCAGCTCTCCCTGTCCGTTTATCTTCAGCTGGAAGTTTGCCGGCATGGACAGGGCCGCAGCAAATTCAAGAACTCCGTCCCCGGCCGAAACCGAGGCCGGTATTTTTGAGGGCAGCGGCACGTTTCCGAGAGGGGTTTTGACAGCCGCGCCCGGGGGCGGGAATATCGTGGCCGAATACTGGCCCTCCTCGTCTCCGGGGTAGAGCTTGGCGGAGCCGATGACCTTTTTTCCCGTTTCGTCGGTGTATTCTATGAGGGCATAGGGCATGTCGTCCTCATCCTCGGGCGTGACCATTTTCACCCTTACGAAAATGGTGTACGGCCTGCCCTTGTTGACCCCTTCGCCTTTCCAGCTGCCGAGGAACGGCTTAAGAGGAGTGAAGGGTCCGGCAACGGCGCTTCCGGCGCACAGCGCCAGGACAAGCGCGGCCGACAGTATTTTTCTCATTCGTCCCTCCTTGCTTCCACGGCGATATTATATAAATATTCAGCGGGGTCATTTCCCCCGGGGCGGCTATTTAACTAAAATCTATGCAATGAAGATTTTTGTCATAAGCCTGGGCTGTCCCAAAAACCTTACCGACACCGAGGAGATGATGGGCCTTCTCGTCGGCAAGGGCCACGAGCTTTCCCCCTCCATCGAGGGGGCGGACGCCGTGCTCCTCAATACCTGCGCTTTCATAAAACCCGCGGTGGAGGAGAGCGAGACCGAAATCCGCCGCCTCATCGCGCTCAAGAAGAAGAAAGTGATAGGCAAGATAGCCGTAGCCGGCTGCCTTGTGCAGAGGGAAAAGGAACGGCTGCTTTCCAGGTTCCCGCAGATAGACGCCCTTACGGGCGTGGCTTCCATAGACAAGGTGGCGGAAATGCTTGAAGACGGAGGCGTTTCCATAAAACCGCTTTCCCGCCGCCTCTATTCCGCCCCCCTGCGCGTGGGCGCGACCATGCCCCATTCCGCCTATCTTAAAATAGCCGACGGCTGCGACAATAAATGCACTTTCTGCACCATTCCCTCACTGCGCGGGCCTTACCGCTCGAAACCGCTTGAAGCCGTCCTCTCCGAGGCCGCCTCGCTTGTGAAGGCCGGAGCGAAGGAGATATCGCTGGTCGCGCAGGACACCACTTCATACGGGAAGGACATTTACGGGCGTCCCGTGCTGGACAGGCTGCTTGTCCGGCTTTGCAAAATACGCGGCCTGCAGTGGATAAGGATAATGTACGCCTACCCGGAACTCGTAGATGAAAAGCTTGTCCGCCTCATCGCCCGGGAGAAGAAAATCTGCAAGTATCTCGATATGCCCCTCCAGCACTATTCTTCAGCCGTGCTTCGAAGGATGGGGCGCGGGCTGAGGGAGGAGGATATAGATTCCCGCCTTGCGATGATACGACGCCTTTGCCCCGGCCTCGCCGTCCGCACCAACTTCATAGTCGGCTTCCCCGGCGAAACCGCCGTGGATTTCGAGAAGCTGCTCTCATTCGTCAGGCGCGCCCGCCTTTCGAGCGCCGGGGTCTTCGAATACTCTCTTGAGGCCGGTACCCCCGCCGCCCTGCTGGACGGGCGTGTTCCCGCCAAAACCGCCGCGCGCCGCGCCGCGCTCCTTGTTGAGGCCCAAAGCCTTTCCGTTGACGAAACCAACGCCGCCCTCATCGGTTCCACCGTGCCGGTGCTGCTGGATTCACCCACCAGCGGGCGCATGCAGTCCGACGCGCCCGACATTGACGGTTCTGTGGAAGTCTCGTCCCGCAAGGTTCTTAAACCGGGTGACATCGTGCTTGTAAAGATAACCGGTGCCGAAGGATACCGGAGAAAGGGCCGGGTTGTCTAGCGTAGCGTCTCTTGTTCAAGGTACGGGAGTGCTTCTGAATCGTTGTTTCTGTAATTTGTCTTACCTCCGGGACTCCCTATAACAGGAGATTTAAGAGTTGCCGCAACAGCTCCGTCCTGCTTCCTCCTGCCATTTGGAAGCACTTCTATTGCCAAAAACTGCTTTTTGATGTTATCCGGCCTAGCCTATTAAGGCTAGGCTTGTTTTAGTCTTAAATCCACTCTTCCGCATGATTCCGAACTGGTCTCTGCCGTGTCGGAAAGCATAAAAAAACGCGCTCCTTTAAAGCGGGCGCGTGATTAGTGCTTGACTAATTTATTGTAGTTACTTATACTATTCTCAGACGAAATTTCTGTCCTGGATTTTGGAAGTGAGTCTGTGGCAATACCCGCAAGACAGCAGTCGCCAGACTGCGTGCCTCCCGGCGCTCCCCCCGCGCTGGGGGGCTTTTTTTATGGGGCTATATGCGTTAAGTGAATATCGTTTGCCATTCACTTGCGCCTAAATATCTTTTTTATTGTTCCGCGGCTTTCCGGGGGGTTATTTTTCGCAGTTCCCCGTAAAGCGCGTCTATGGATATGGGCTTGGGCAGATAGCCGTCCATTCCCGCGTTCAGGCAGAGCTTCCTGTCTTCTTCCAGCGCCTTGGCCGTGAGGGCTATTACCGGCACCTTTATCTTGTGCTGGGCTGAATACTGCTTTATCGCCAGCATGGCCTGTATGCCGTCCATTATCGGCATCTGTATGTCCATCAGCACCACGTCGAAATCCTCTTTTTCAAAGGCCTCGACGGCGGCCTGTCCGTTTTCCGCCAGCACCGTCTGGCATCCTATGGTGGAAAGCAGGACTTTTATCAGTTTCTGGTTGG
>CAYPTM010000332.1:0-3187 GCA_964413345.1 uncultured Elusimicrobiales bacterium | reverse complement strand
AGCCTCTCCCTTTTTTGACGGCCCGGCCCCCATGAGCTTCTGGACTACCGGATTCGTAAGGGTCTGCATGCCGGGGGATGCGCTCTTGAAAAACTCGCGCTCCTCCGGCGTCATTTTTTCCAGTTCCGCCTGATAATCCCGTATTATCTTTTCCGGGTCCTGCGCGGGCGCGGACTCCTGCGCCGGGGCAGGGGAACCCTCTTCCGGGCCGCCGTTGACGCCGGACATGGCCCGCTGGGTCTGGCTTGCGCCCACAACGCCGGAAAGCTGCGACGCTATCCCTCCCGCGGAAGAGACCATATGCTCCAGCGAAAAAGCCCCGACCATCAGGAAAAAGCAGGCCGAGAAAAACATTTTCCTCATTTCTTTTCCTCGAAGTAACCGGCGACCGCCTCCACCGGGCAGACATAGGCGAAACCGACGCCCGGCTTGTTTATCTGGCACTTCTCGTCCAGCGCCTTGAGAATAGAGGAATATTTCTCCTGTTCGCAGACTATCTCGATTATCATTTTCTCCGACTCTATCAGCCTGCCCCAGAAGCCCAGGCGCTGGCGCACGCCGGTGCCGCTGCCGTAGTAATAAGTAACGCCCGTGGCGCCGGACGAGAGCGCCGTGTCTATGGCCCGGCTGCCGTTTGAACGCTGGACAACCAGTTTTATCAGAACAAATTTTTTCATATTTTCCACCCCATGAGGTATGCCTTCCAAATCAGTAAAATTTTCCTATTTTCACGGCGAACAATGCAAGCAATATTGCTAAAATGGCAGTGACGGAAGCGCGGACCGGCCTACGGCCGCCCTGACCGCAATAATCCAGCGCCGAGGTGCCTATGGGCAGACACGAACATCACGACCACGACCACCACCATGACACGGAACACAAGTGCTCCTGCGAACATCGCCATCACGAGGACCGCGGGCATGAAGACCACGAGGAGGAAGGCTCCTGCCACGGGCATGACCATCACACGCACGGCGGGCAAGGCGAGAAAAAAGCCCTCCTCTCCGCCTTCGCGCTGACAGGCGGCTTCATGCTGGTGGAAATAATCGGCGGCCTGTGGACGGGCAGCATTTCGCTGGTGTCAGACGGCGCCCACATGCTTACCGACTCCGCCGCGCTGGGGCTCGGCTTTTTTGCCGTAGTGATGGCGCAGAAACGCGGGTCGGCGACAAAAACATTCGGCTACCAGCGCGTTGAAGTGCTTGCCGCTCTGGCAAACGGCCTGGCACTGTGGCTCATCTCGGGCTTCATAATACGCGAAGCCTTCGAGCGCTTTTTCCAGCCCAGGGAAGTCCTCCAGGGGCCGATGCTCGTCATAGCCGTAATCGGGCTTATTATCAATATAATCTGCGCCAAGATACTGCACGGCGGGCATAAGCATAACATCAACATGCGCGGGGCTTTCCTCCACGTGCTGGGGGACCTGCTCGGCTCCGTCGGCGTCATAGCGGCAGGCCTGGTCATAGCCTTCACCGGCTGGACTTACGCCGACCCCCTGGCTTCGCTCTTCATAGTGGGCCTGATACTGTTCAACTCCTTCAACCTCGTAAGGGACGCGGTGCACATACTCATGGAAGGCGCGCCGGCGCACATCAAGCGCGAGGAAGTAGTGGCAGCACTCTCCGGCATCAACGGAGTCTGCGACGTGCACGAGCTCCACATCTGGACGCTGACAACCGGCGTGGAATCGCTAAGCGCCCACATCCTTGTAAAGAAAGGAGCGGACAACGACGCCATACTCCAGCAGGCGCACAGGATAATGTCCGAAAAATTCGCCATACGCCATTCCACGATACAGGTGGAAAGCGCCCGCCTCGCCGGAATATGCGAAAACGACCGCTGCTGCCCCTGACCCCAAGCCTTGAAAATGAAAAGGCCCGCATTAAGCGGGCCTTTCTTTTTGCCGTAAAGGCTGAAATGCGTCACATGCCGGCTCCGCCGGAGTTCCGCTCCAGGAAACGGCAGGCTTTCAAGACCTCGAACCACGCCAGGCTCAGCGCCCCGGCGCAAAGCGTCATCAGCAGGTCATCCGCGTGCAATACCCCGAAGTGGAACATGCCGCGCAGGAAGGGCAGATAGAGCGCCGTCAGCAGCACGGAAATGGACCCCAGTGACACGAACCAGAATGTCCGGTGCGCATCCTTCAGTATTCTGATGAAGCTGTCTTTCCACGAAAGGTTTGTCATTATCAGCATGATATTGGCGAAGACAAGCGCGCTGAATGTGAGGGCCCGCGACTCCGCCTCGCCCTTCCCGGAATTAAGACCCCAGATGAATATCAGCAGAACGGTGATCAGCACGCTTAACCCCTGAAGAAGGCTGATGAACACCATCTTCCTGGAAAACATCGGCTCGCCCACACGGCGCGGCGGCCGCGCCATTATATTGTTCTCCTCCTTGTCTGCCTCGAAAACTACGGAGCAGGAAGGATCTATTATCAGTTCCAGAAAGGCGATATGAGCCGGCATGAGAACTATCGGCAGGCCGAATAGCACAGGTATCAGGGACATGCCGGCTATCGGCACATGCACAGACAGGATGAAAGTGATGGCTTTCTTCAGGTTGTCGAATATGCGCCTGCCAAGCCGTATCGCGTGCACTATGCTGGAGAAATCGTCGTCCATCAGCACTATGGAGGAGGCCTCGCGCGCCACGTCTGTGCCGCGGTAGCCCATCGACACGCCGATGTGCGCGGCCTTGAGCGCGGGTGCGTCATTGACCCCGTCCCCGGTCATGGCTACTATTTCACCGTTCGCCTTCAGCGCGTTTACTATGGCAAGCTTCTGTTCCGGAACGACCCTGGCGAAAACGCAGGTCTTCCGTATCCGTTCGCCAAGCGTTTCCGGAGACATGGCTGCAAGCTCCGGCCCGGTGATTACCTTTTCCGGCTCGGGCAGGCCTATCTGCCGCGCGATGAAAGAAGCCGTGCCGGGATAGTCGCCGGTTATCATGATGACGCGGATGCCGGCGGCGCGGGCCTCCGCGACCGAATCGGGCACGGAAGACCTCACCGGGTCCACAAAACCAACCAGTCCGCAAAACTCGAAGTCGAAGTCATGCTGTTGCGGAGGAAGCTCGCCGTTCTCGAAAACAGCCCGGGCGACGCCCAGCACACGCAGACCGGCCTCCGACATTTCCATAACGGCGGCCATCACCCGGGCCTGTTCCTGCACGCCAAGATGACAGA
>CAYPTM010000331.1:0-3189 GCA_964413345.1 uncultured Elusimicrobiales bacterium | reverse complement strand
CCCCGAAGGCATTCACAAAGTCTCCCTCACCATGACTCGTTAACTCTTCCCCCAAAACAACACGGCTTACCGCAAGACGCAGTTATAGTAACTGTTTATTTAACTAAAAGCAACATACCGAAACATTTCCTGTTACTTCTCAGTATCCGGGACTGACCCGAGCTGGCGAACAAATCCCTTGAGCATATCGCTGAAAAGGATTTCGCCCTAGATAACCGCGCAAAAAAAACCGCCCCCAGAATCAGGGGCGGTCAAAAACATCTTTCGAAATTCTCTTATTTGACTGAGAAGGGAACTGCCACGGACTGCCACTCTCCCTTGCAGGAATCCTGGCGTGTCCGCGCGCGGGAAACGGCTTTCAGCGTAGCAAGGTCTATATTGCCGTCGCTGTCCGCGACGAAGGAAAGCGTCACGCTGGCTTCCACCGCGGGGCCGCAGTTGGGCTCGGTTTTGGCGAAATTCCAGACCACCGCGTCGCACTCCACCATCTGGCCGGCGCTCTTGGCGTAATCGTCATCCCAGACATTAAGGCGAAGGGGGGAACTGACGACTGACGTGACTACGGGGAACTTGCCGGATATGGGATTGCCGTTAAGAGTTACCGTCGGCTGGCGGCCGAAGCTCTGGTTGACCGCTATCCCCTGTATGGAAAATTCGGACGGAACAGAGGCCATGTCGGCCACCTTATTGGCCATGCGGACATAGACAATCTGTCCTTTGCGGGAATAGTCAACGTTGGAATTTTTCCATTTAAGAACATCGCCGGAGGCCGCTACGCCTGTCTTGCCCTTGAGGGAAAGCGAGGCCTTGTCCACAGTGCCCTGCGCGGTTATGGAAAGGCGCAGTTCAATCGAAGCCCTCATGGCCTGTCCGCCGGCGGCGCGGAGGTTTTCGCGGTAAAACACCTGGGCGCGGGCGTCAAAAGAGCCGTCCTGCCTGCGCTTGAGCTCTACGGGGAACTCCCCGCTTATGGGCTGACCTGATATGGCCACGACAGGCTTGCCGCCGAAATTGTTCCTGGCGGTTATGGACTGAATGGAAACAGAGGAAGGCAAACCGAGCGTGTCCGCTATGGCATTGGCCGTCCTGTTCCAGGAAAGTTCCGTGACCTGTGAATACGCGGGAGCCGCCTTGTATACCGGCTGCGCTATTTCAAGCGCGGCGGAGACTTCGGCGAACTTTTCGGACCTGACGGACGGAACGTCCATCCTGACCGAGGAGAGAATGCTTTCGATTGATTGCGCCGAGACGGAAACAGGCGCGATGACCGCGACGAGCGCGGCAAAACACAGTGTACGGCTGTTCATCAGCTTGGTCCTCCAACTTTCAACTGCCCAAGCGGAGCGGTTCCCCCATCATTTTATGACAAATAAAAAACCGCCCCATCAGTCCCGGAGAGGGACCGCCTGAGTGTCGGGTGTGGATCAGGTATATAAATTATAGCAATACAAAACGAAAGAATCAAATCCTTAATGGAGCCGCCAAAAGCGGCGGGGCAGGACATAAAGGGATTCCCTGACAGAACCCAGACGCTACACTAGGGCCGGCTTAGCGAATACAAAGTCCAGCTTGGGGAGACAAAGACCGCCTTGAAAGGAAGCTGGACCTCCGCGCGTGTCAGGACATAACTTATGCCATAGGCATCTGACAAACGCCTGAAACCTTCAGGAGTAATCGCGTAGTAGGCGTCAACCCTCTCCTGTCCGCTCATCGGGGCTGGAACGCCGCCTTCACCCGGGACCGAGGCCGCCCACAAGGTGTTCAACCTCTCGACCCAGAGCCTGGAATAACCTGGAACCCAGTGCATCGCTCCGCCGTCAAGCCATTCGACAAATGACGCCCGGCAGGAAAAAGCCCTGAAGCCCATTGTTTCCGGAGGGACGAGGAACAATGCGTTCTTTGGGGTGTTGGCCGAAGCCCATTTCTCGGCCGACAGCAAATCAGCCTCCCACGGATGCAGGAATTCGAGGGAACGGGACTGCGCGCGCCCCAGCGCGGCGGGGAGAAACGGCATAACGGCAAACACGGCAAGCGCGGCGGCCTTGCCGGCTAAAGACAGTCTGGGGATACTATTCCGGTAAAGCCCGATAAGATAAAGCGCGGCAAAGAACAAAAACACAGCGGTCCTGACCGAGAAGGCGTTTTGCCGGAGCACCAACGCCGTGAATACGGCCGGAACCGCGAATGCCGCAAAATCCGCCGCCCTCCCCAAATGCGCGCGCAGTGCGTGGATGCCCAGCAAAATAGCGGCAAAAGGCAGCGCGGCCGGACCGCCTATGTCGAAAACCGCGCAAAGCAGCAGTCCCGCGGAAGAAAAGGAAAGCAGAGCGTCTTCGCGCAGCATGCTGGCGGCGGCGTCCCCGGTCAAAAGAAGAGCAAACAGCAGGAACACCGTGTCCGCGCGGAAAAGCTGAAGCACCACAAGCTGGCGCAGAGGTAGAAATGTCCCCGCGATGAAGGCGGCGCACCATAGAGCAATCACGGCAAAAAGAAACCTTTCCAAAACCCCGCCATGGCGGGATTTGCCCGCGCGGTAACGCCAGACGCCGAACAGCACCGCAGAGACGAACAGGGCACGCATCCATTTTTCCGCGCTCCAGAGTCCCGGAAAATAATGCCCCGGATACCACATCTTCAGCGCGGGGATAAACTCGCCCCCGGGAGGAGGGAGCGGGCTTCCCTTTGGTAAAAAAACAAACCACAGCAAGGCCACAGGGATGAACACGGCCCAGCCCTTTAAGAAAATGCTCTTTCTCTCCGGACGGAAAATAGTGTCGGCAAGAAGGGCGAAAGCCACATAGTTCCCGGAAAGACCGTTAAGGAAATACATCGCCCCCAAGGCAAGAAAAGCGACTGGATAAAAGCCTTTCAGATAAAAAAGAAAAACCGCCGCCCCGAGCGGAACCGCGGCGGAGGTCTGGTAAAGGGAAGTCTTCATCACCGGGTCCTCGCCTAGAAAACTCATCAGCGCGGCCTGCGGTGAAAAAGCCAGGACCAGCGTGCCCAATGCCGCCGAAAGCCTGCTGCCGAACAGTTCCAGTCCCAGTTCCCATACGAGAAAGAGGAAAAGCCAGCGCAGAAGGAGATATATGACGAAATGCGCGGTTTCAAGAGAGGCGGGGGGAAACAAAGACATCAGCCAGGGAAACAGCGACGGGAAGAAGTCGCGGGTGGATACGAAAGCATCGC
>CAYPTM010000330.1:0-3199 GCA_964413345.1 uncultured Elusimicrobiales bacterium | reverse complement strand
TTGCACTTGGCCGATTCCAGAAGATAGTCGTAGTCCGCCGGCTTCTTCGCGAGCAGGCCCGCTTCCCCGAAAGACTGTTTCGCCCTGCGGTATTGCCTTTGACGGCAGTAAAGCTGGCCAAGCTGCGTTTTGCTCTTGCGGACCACGTCGGTCTGTCCGGCCTTGGGGGCAAGGGCGGCCGCCTCGGCGAAGTCGGCCTCGGCCTGCTTTTCGTCCTTGGAGCAGGACAGGCGCGACATGGCGCGCTGGTAAATGAACGGGGCCCTGCGCTCCGGCGGGATGAGGCGCATGCCTTCGTTAAGCACGCCTACGGCCTCGTCGCATTTCCCGCGGATGGTGTGTATCCTGGCCAGCGTGAAGTAGGCCGACACGGAATTAGGGTTGTCCGCCAGGGCGGACTTTATCGCCGTTTCCGCCTGCTCGAACGCCCCCATTGCCGAACAGATGAGGGCTATGCGCTCGTAGACCAGGCCGCGGGCGGTCTTGCCGTCCGCTTCCTTCCAGTTCTTTACGGCTTCGTTGTAGTCCTGCAGCTTGAAATCAAGCGTGGCGGCGACGTCTCCCCGCGCGGCCAGTTCCGCGAAGGCGCTCCTCTCCTCCGCATGAAGCGCGGGGGAGAGAAGGGTCAGCGCGAGAAGGGCGGCGGGCAGTCTCATCGTTACACGGGTTTCCTGTCGAAGAACGGGCTCTTGCCGGATATCGAGAGCGGAATGCCGTAAGCTATCCGCACTTCCGTGCCGAGCAGTCCCAGCTCCCGCGCGGCGTAGCCGGCGGTGAACATGACGCGGGTGTCAACGCGCATGTCCGCAGCCACCGATACGGCGGAGCCTATGGCTATGCCCAGGTCCCCGGTGTTGAATATGCATGGTACGGATATATTGATGGCTTTTTCCTGGCAGTCCTTGAACCCGCACAGGCCGCAGTGCTTGAGGCCGTAGGGGACAATCCTTGTGCCCAGCAGGACGATGTAGTCTGAGGCGAGAATGTTCTCGGCGTCGCGGGCGTAGGCCGGCATTTCATTGGGGATGGACAGTTCCTTCATCTTGGCCGATATGGCCTTTATGCTGTCCCCCTCTGCGAGGCAGATCGTCAGGTTGTCTATGCCGCGGCCCTTGGGCGCGGTGCGGGCGGCCGTCATCATGCGCAGAGCGCAGTGATATGCCGCTTCCTTGCGTAAGTCGGTTTCGTTTTTTACCATAAAATCCTCTTTCTGTATTCTATATATTTTAACAGGCGGGAAACCCCGTTTATTGCGCTTTATCCCAAATTGAGCAAAAATAGTCAAGATGTCCGCGGAACCTAACTGGTAGCCTGTGGATGATGTCCCGCGCAAGCGCGGAAGGGGAGAGGGAATGGACGTTGCGGAACGCCTGGAACAGGCGATGCTGAAGATGGAAGCCGGACTTAAGGACGGGGTAACGCTTACGGAGATAGCCGCCGGGGCGTGTTTCTCGCCCTATCATTTCCACCGGGTGTTCACAGCCGTAGTGGGGGAGTCTCCGGGTTCTTACATGAGAAGACGGCGTCTGACCTGCGCGGCGGAGGAACTGCTCTCCGGCGACAGGCGGATTATAGACGTTGCCCTGGACTGGCGTTTCCAGACACCGGAGTCGTTCTCCCGGGCGTTCACGCGGCAGTTCGGCGTGACGCCTGGCGCCTATCGCAAGGCCCGCAGGAGAAAGCATTTTCTCTTTCGCCATCCGCTTACCTCACGGGACATTCATCACAGGATAAAAGGAGACGTTACCATGAAACCGCGGATAACTGACATTAAGGAAGTAAAACTGGTCGGCCTGACGGTAAGGCATACCCTTTCAAAACCGAAATTCATGAAGCTGTGGGAAGATTTCATGAAGCGGCTGCCGGAAATAAAAAATATGGCCGGCAAGGACCTTTATGAGGTCTGCTGCTGCGACCAGTCCGTTCCCGTGGACGGATTCAACGAGGAAACGCCTTATACAGTCATGGCCGGCGCGGAAGTCGCATCTTTGGAAAATCCGCCAAAGGGCATGGAAGGCCGTGTCATCCCGGCCGGAAAGTATGCGGTGTTCACCCATAAGGGGCCGATGTCCACCATAAAAGCCACCTATGACTATATCTACCGCACATGGCTGCCCGCTTCCGGCTGCGAGCTGCGCATGGCGGATGACTTCGCGCTGTACGGGCCGCGCTTCAAATCGCCTGAAAGCCCGGACAACGAAGTGGATATCTGCATTCCGGTGAAGTAAGAGAGTCTTGAGTTGTTTGGATTGCGGTGGGCGTGGAAGGAACGCGCCCGCCGTGTTTTTTACAGGGGTTTGTTGAGGAAACGGATGACTTTCTCCCGCAGATTTTTCGGCGGGGTTGCATATTCCGGCGGCTGTGCCTCTTTTTTTCGCGTGTCGCGCTTCACTCGGGTCAGGTCCCAGCTTTCCTGGTAGGCGGGGTCCAGTTTCGCGGCCTGTTCATAATAGAGCAGAGCTTTTTCCAGATTTTCCAATTCCTCGTATGTCTGGGCTATCTGGGCGTGCAGCAGGGCGTTGGCGGGCTCGCGCTTGACGGCCTTTTCCCACGCGAGAACCCGTTCCGTCAATTGCTGTCGGCGGTATTCCCGGAATTCTCGGCAACGCTTCTCCACGAACAGGAAAAGGCAGAATAGTCCTGCCGGGACTATGAAGTGCATCGCGATGAAAAAAACCGGGTGCAGCATGCCCGACACTATCATTATCAGCCCGGTGAAGATGAAAGTGACAATTGATATGAGGAAGTTGTTCGGAAGGTCGGAGTAGCCCTGCCGGTAAATCCGTTCTTTCCTCTCAAGTATAATAGCGGCCGCCCCGGCCGTGGCCAGAGAGAATAGAAGGATGTATATTGCGAATCCTAATGAAGACATGGCAGTTCAAAGAATACCAAATAGGAAGCACGGTATTGTGGGTGTTTTGCATGTGCGGGGACCTACGACGGGAGTGGGACTAACGTCTCTTGTGCGATACCGCTACAACTGTTAGATTAACTTATAAGTTGGTTGTATCTCCAAGGGGGCTGTATGCAATATGGGAAATTGAAGTATCTGCTTGCGCTGGCCGTTCCGGTTGTGTTCACGGTTGCGGCTGTCGCGGACGATTTCAAGCCGGGTTCGGTAAATGTATCCGCGATAAAGGCTAAATCCGCCAAAACCGCGCGCGCTTCCGCCGCAAAGAGCGTTTCGCCTGTAAGAGCG
>CAYPTM010000329.1:0-3202 GCA_964413345.1 uncultured Elusimicrobiales bacterium | reverse complement strand
TAAAAAATGCTTTGCGTGTCTTAAACCGGGAGGCAGGCTGGTGCTTTATACTCCCAATGTTTCTTCCCTTGGCAGGAAAGTTTTCGGCCGGTACTGGCTGCCATTCGACCCGCCACGGCATGTCGGAGTGTTTTCCCCCAAAGCCATGCGGCGGGCCCTGTCCATCGCAGGTTTTGGCAAGGTTTCGGTTCGTACCGTCGCTTATCAGGCCAGGCTTTACTTTGATTCAAGCAGCGCGCTGAAGGCCGGGATGCGTCTGCACGGCGCCCCGGCGCCGTTCGCCGCCGGCAGGTCTTTGTTCTATGCGGCCGAAAGCGCGGCTTGCGCGGCAGGGTTTAACTGGGGTGAGGAAATTCTGACTGTGGCCGTAAAGAGGCCGGCATGAGGATGAAGGAATGTCTTCGACAAACAGAAAAATAGCCAGGATATCCGCCCTGCTGATAGGCATAAGCGTGCTGGGCAACGGCTTCAGCCTCTTGAAAGAGATGCTTGTGGCGCGCGCTTTCGGCATATCCGGCGCGATGGACGCTTTTTACGCGGCTCTGGCCGTGCCTGCTTTCATATCCAATCTGATGATGTCGGTTCTGACCTCCATCTTTATCCCGATGTATGTAAAAGTATCCGCCGGAGAACGGGACAGGGTGGCTTCCGCAGTCATGAACTGGATAATGCTTGTTGCCTGCGGCCTGATTGTTGTTCTGGAGTTGTTCGCCCCGTCGGTTGTCAGACTGTTTTTTCACGGCCTCTCGCCTGAAACAGCGGGCATGGCCGTCTGTTTTATCCGTCAGCTGAACTTCACGATTCTTGCGACCGTTCTGGTAAGTCTTTTTACGGGCATACTGAATGCCAGGGAAAATTTTGCCCTTCCGGCCGCTTCAACAATGTGCGTTACTTTCTGCATCATGGGGCTGGTGATCTATTTCCCGCAGAGCGTCGGCATATATGCCCTTTCCCTGGGGATGCTGGGCGGTCTGCTGCTGCAGGCGCTTCTGCTGTGGCGGGAATTACGCCGTGAAGGTTTCAGGTATATTCCGACACTGAACCTGGATGCGCGGGGAGCGGGCGGAGTGATGTCCTCAGCGCTGGTGTTTTTCACTGCCTCGCTGATTGCCCAGCTTTCCCCGCTGTTCAGCCAGATGCTGGCTTCCTGGCTGCCGGAGGGCAGCATTTCCACCCTGGGGTATGCGGGCAAGCTTCTGCAGGTGCCCATGGTGATTTTCACCGGCGCGATAACTACGGCGGTTCTGCCTTATTTCTCCATGCAGATGGCCGGAGGCAAACTGGATGAGCTTTGCTATTCCCTGGCAAGAAGCCTGCGCATGACCGCCTATGTGCTGATACCCGTTTCAATGCTGACCGTGGTCTTTGCCCGGCCCGCCATACGCATACTCTTCCAGCATGGGCGTTTTGATGAGGCCGCCACGAGCATGATATCCGCCGCTTTCATCTTTTTTGCGGCCCAGCTTTTCTTCAACACTGCCGGCATGATAATAGGAAGGGTGTTTTTTGCCATGCAGGAATTGTGGGTTTTCGTAAAATTATCCGCTTTGCTGGTGCCGGTGAATCTGCTGCTCAGCATTATCCTGCCGCGGTTCATGAATCCTCCCGTGGTCGGGCTGACTCTGGCCACATCACTGGGATACCTGTTTGGAACGTTATCCTTATATGTTGTGCTGCGCCGCCGTCTGCCCGGCCTGCCCACGGGTTATATTCTCGACGGAATATGGAAGGCCGTCTGTTCCGGTCTTTTCGCCACGGCCGCGGCCTGGGTTGTTCTTTCTGAACTGTCAGCCCGTCTTCACAGTTATATGTTGGCCGTGGCTTTGTCTGCCTGCGCCGCCGTAGCAGCCGTAACTGTCGCTTCCCACCTCCTTCGGGTTGACGAATACAAAAGCCTGGTGAAGATCGCCAGGGAAAAAATATCTCCGCTTCTTAAAGCCTGACCGGCCCTGCCCGCCCCCATTCTCCGTCGGGAAAAGCGGGGTTGACAGCAAATAGTGCAAAGGTTATAATATTAGCAGTCGCAATAGTTGAGTGCTAGTTATCAACGGGCATGAGAATACTTAAACCGGAAATTGCCAGGGAAAGGGAAGAGCGCCTGCTGCGCTGGATAATCAACGAATTCGTTGAGACCCGCCAGCCCATAGGCAGCGAGCTCGTGTCCCAGAAAGCCGGTTTCGGGCTTTCAAGCGCAAGCGTGCGGAACATGATGAAGAAGCTGGAGGACGAGGGGTACCTTTATTCCCCTCACACCTCGGGCGGGCGCATGCCCACGGACAAGGCTTACCGCTTCTATGTGGATTACCTTTCACGCATGCAGAAGATGGCGGTGGTGGAGCGCGAACGCATAGAGCGGGAGTATCAGGAGCAGATGCGCGAGACCGACCAGATAATGGCGCAGACCTCCCGCCTGCTGGCCATGATGTCCCACTCCGCCGGTTTCGTCTTCATGGGCGGAGAGTGCGGGCAGCGCGTGGCGCGGGTGGATTTCATACCCCTTTCTCCCAGGCAGCTTATGGCGGTGGTGGTGACGGAGGCCGGGTCGGTAAGGCACTGGCCTGTCAGACTCAACGCCGATGTCTCGCCCACAAGGCTGCACATGCTTTCCTCTTTCCTTAATGAGGAGATTGCTGGCCTTCCGCTCAAGGACGCGCAGAGACGGCTGTACGAGGTTATCAATTCGGACAGCATGGAGCTCCGGGACGTGGCCGAACTGGCCCGCCAGTTCCTGTGCCATTTTGAAAAACAGGGCCGCTGTGCGGACGACCTGTACATAGAGGGCATGAGCCAGCTTGCGGAAAGCATAGCGCCGCAGGACGGGCAGACACTGGGCGAGATGCTGCGCGTGATGGAGGAAAAGAACCGTTTCGCCGGCCTTCTGGAAGAGCAGATGCGCGGCGCGTCGGTTTCCCTGCCGGCCCCCGGCGGTTCGGTGCAGGTTACCATCGGGGCCGAAAACGAGCTGCGCGAGATGAAGAATCTCAGCATGATTTCGACCACTTACCGGGTCGGGGACAAGACGCTTGGACTGCTCGGCATACTCGGTCCCAGGCACATGGAATACGGCCGCATGATTTCGCTCGTGAATTTCATGCGCGACCTGATGGAGCATTCCCTTAACAGTTTCGATGCCCTGCCTTCTGCCGGGCCTGCGGAGGAGACGGCGTCTCCGCCGCCGCAGGCCAGGAGCGCGAAGGCGGGT
>CAYPTM010000328.1:0-3227 GCA_964413345.1 uncultured Elusimicrobiales bacterium | reverse complement strand
GTGCCTGCTTTTGCGGCGCGGTAAGGAACGGACACGGGCCCTTCAGCCGGAAGCTTTATAAAGCTGACCGAATCCTTCACTCCGGCGTGGGCCGAAACCGCCGCGCAGGCCGCGACAACAAACGCTAAGAGAAATTTCATTTTTTGGCTCCTTTTTTTCGTTTTTCCCCGCCGGGGAAGGCGGAGGGAAACAGCGCGGCGCAGTGCCGCAGGAATTCATTCAGGAAAAATGTGCGGGAAAGCGCATCCGCACGATAGCTGAAAGCCGCCGCCAGACCTGCATAATACCATTCCTGCGAGGCTTTGGGGCGGGAAAAACGGTTCCAGATGGATTCCCCTGTCCTCTCATAATCCGCCTTTATGGAACGGATATTGTCCAGCTTGTCCGCGAAAGAGAGAAGCAGCACCTCTTCCGGCGCCTTGCGCAGATATTTCAGCGTGCCGGCCTTGCGCTCCTCCCAGGAGAGAGTCTTGTCCTCCGTGACTTCGGAGACAAGCTTCGCGGCGTGATGGCCGAACAGCCTTTCTATCTCTTCAAGGCCCTGCCCGGTGTCTTCCACCACGTCATGCAGGAAACCGGCCACCACCACGTCCTTGGGAGCCTTAAGCTCCATCAGCAGAGTGGCGACCCTTATCGGATGCTCTATGTACGGCCTGTCCGTCCCCTTGCGGAACTGGCTCTCGTGAGCCTTCATGGCGAAGTAAAAAGCCTTCGCGAACAGTTCCTCATCCCCCGCGTAAGCGTTTTTAAGGACTTTCATATACCTTATATTCTACAAAACCATATGCGCCAAAATTACACGCGCCATCCCCCCTAAAAAGCGGCGCCCTTCCGTCACTTCAGGGAAGGGCGCCGCGCATTTCAGGACAAATGTTACTTTACGCGTTCAACATATGCGCGGAACTGCGGCCAGAAAGAATCCTTGGCGAAGGAAAGGTCCGAGTACTTGTTCTCCATCTCTATAAGCGTGCCGGGCTGGCCGGGGATATCGATGGATATGCCGCGCGCCACGGAATAGTCCTTGCCGGTGCGGTCTTTGGAAAAACCTGTGTTGCGGATGACCAGCTCGTTGTCGATGAAGGACAGCAGCGCCGCGCCCTTTGCCTTCACGACGGCCGCAGCGGGGGTGTCCGCCAGATTCTTATTATAGAGTTCTATGAAATTGCCCAAGTCCGCGTAGAAAGCTATGAGCTTGGCCGGATCGGTGCCCTCGTCGCCCACTTCCATGCGGAGAACGCCTTCCCTGGCCTTGCTTATGGCGTTATCGTCCCCAAGTTTGACAGCAGCCCTGGCCCAGCCGTCGAGCCTGTCCATGAAGGCGCCGAAACGATTCATGCGCAGGGCCGAAAGCTGCGTGCCGTACTTGGTCTGGGCCAGCATGTCCAGCATATCGGGCCGGCTGTAGAAATCCTTGAAAGTGTCAACAAGATATTTCCCCGCTTCCTCCGCGGAGGAATGAGGCTTGGCGTTAAGGCGGGTCAGGAAAGCCGTGAAGTCAAAGCTGGGGAGCTGTATGACCTCCTCGGAACCGACCACCACGTCGGCATAGTCCCGCATTTCATAGGCGACCTCAGCAAGCTGCATGAAGCAGGCCATTGAAGCGTAGAAATCCACCTTGCCCACGCCCCTCATCATGGGACGCATCTCTTCCGTCCTTATATAGTTGTTAGTGGTAAAGTCGTGCGAGATGGAGCGGGAAAGGGGCGATTTCCAGGTGGCTCCGCGCTTGGGGTCAAGCCAGCCCCAGCCGTGGTCCCAGATGATGAGCGCGTATTTCCGGGCGGGATACTTGGCCCTGGCCCAGGCGGCGAACTTCACCACTTCCTTGTAATCTCCCATGTCCAGCTTGGGTATGGAAGAAAGAACTGGAGAGGTGACGACCTTGGCGTCGGCATCCTTCTCGATATAATATATGCGCGCGCCGCTCCAGCTGCCGCCCGCGGCTTCGTCCATCGTGGCGTCGCCCGCGCGGCCCACTTCGGCCACGACCGCGACTTCCGGCGTGGAGCCTACGGCTTCAAGCTCGTTCACGTCCTCGAACACGAACGGCTCCACATTCGATTTGCCGTTCATGTAAAGCATTATGGTCCATTCCCGCTCCGGCCTGGCGGAAGGTTTGGGGAGACGCTCATCCGCGTTTTCGGCGAAGCGGGCGGACAGCGTTTTCCAAGTAAGGGAGTCAAGCTCGAACGCCCCGGCCTGACAGACCGGCAGCAGCACTGCAAGAGCGGAAAGTATAAGTTTCACGATTGTTCTCCTTCCTGCGTAATCAGATAAAACGGCGAGCGATGCGCGCTCTGCCTCCTTTATATCATTATTCCGGGCAGTTTGGAATGAGACCTTGTGCCTATCTGGCTCTGGGCCCACGCAGGCCTCAATGGGCCCATTCTGTCTGGGCCCATTGTCCCATGAACAAACCGCTATTTATAAGTAAAATGCTAGTAGAATCTTTTGGGTGACCGCGGCTGGTTCATGGTTAAACAAGGCTGCGGACAAAGGGGAAATCAACAACCACATGAAGATAACCGTGATTGCGGCGGCGCTTTTTTTGTTTTTCCAGACCGCCTGGGCTCAGACTGACGCTAAACAGCAGACCGCCAGGGAGACCTGGGTTACGTCCGGAGGGGTGGTGCGCGAACGGATAGAGGTAAAGGACAATCCGGACGCCAGCCTGCCGGAAGGGCATATATTTTTCAAGGACGGGAAAGAAATAGGGCGGCTTTATTACGACGCCGCCGGCTCGCAGATAAAGATTACCGGCTCGGTCCCGGACGGAGAAGTCAGGGAATTTCTGGACACGGGCGAAACGCGCCGCTCCCGCTATTACAAAAACGGCAAGCTGAACGGCCCCGGTAAAACTTTTTACCAGGACGGCAAGCTGAAATTCGAGGCCGTCTACAAGGACGACAATCTGGAGGGACCGGCCCGGGAATACTACGAAAACGGACAGGTTTCATGGGAGTGGAACTACCTCAACGGCATGAAAGAGGGCGTCACCAAATCCTATTACGAGAACGGCGCTCTGTGGAAGGAAACACATTTCGACCACGACAAAGCCTCCGGCCTGGAAAAGATTTACACCAGCAGCGGCACGCTGGAAGCGGAAGGTTATTTCAAGAACGACCTCGCCGACGGAGAGCACAAGACCTTTTATCCGAACGGAACGGTGCGGTCCTCGGGGATGTACAGGGCGGGCAAGGCGGAAGGCCTGCACCGCTTCTATTACG
>CAYPTM010000327.1:0-3229 GCA_964413345.1 uncultured Elusimicrobiales bacterium | reverse complement strand
CATGAGGATAGATTACGAAGTGGACGAGAACGCAGGCGTATATTCCCCGCTACCGGCGGGCAGGTATCGCGTGAAGGTGCTGGAAGTGGAGGACGGGTATTCCAAGGCGGGCGACCCAAAAATCAACATGAAGCTGGGCGTGATTGACCAGCCCAACCGCTGGGTTTACCACACGCTGACTTTTATCCCGAAAGGCCAGCCGGGACACGGAATAGCCGTGCATTCGCTCAAATGCTTCGGTTTTTCCATAGACAAAAGCCGCGTGAACTTCGACTCGGATGACATCGTCGGCAAAGAAGCGATGGCTGACCTTATTATCGAGGAATACAACGGCAAGCGGAGCAACAAAGTCCGCCAGTTCGACTATATCCCCGACAATAAACCGGCGGACGACGGCGAGGTGCCATTCTGATGGTTACCACAATACTGCCGAAGCCGGTTTACGCGGTCGGCTACCGCGATTACCGTCGCCAGCACCTTTACACCGTCAACGGGATTGAGTATCCGTCGGTTACCAAGATACTCAACATCGTGGGCGGAGGGAAGACCAACGCGCTGGTGGTGTGGGCCAGACGCGCCGCGTTGAAACTGGCCGAATCGGAGCTTGTCGCCGAGCTTACGCAAGGCCGGACAATTACCGCCGATATTCTTGGCTCGATACTGGCCCGCGCCGACAGACAGCCGGACAAGATAAAGGATGAGGCGGCGGATATCGGCGGGCGCGTCCACCAAGCCATAGACGACTATATCGCCGGAAAGACGCCCAAGCTGGAGCCGGACACACAGCCCGGCTTTGATAACTTCATGGCGTGGCTTTCGCATGAAGAGCTGGAGATAATCGCGGGTGACACCGTCGTGGCCTCGGTGAAATACGGCTACGGCGGGCGGCTGGACGCGATAGCCCGCGCCAAAGACGGACGGTTCATTATATTGGACTGGAAAACCAGCAATGCAATGCGCGACGAGTATCCGCTACAGGTGTCAGCCTACGCGCAAGCGTTCTCGGAAACCTACGGCGTTCCGTTGCCTGACAGCGCATGGGTTATCCGCTTCGGCAAAACCGGCCCGGATTTCGAGACCAAGAAGGTGAACATCCCCGTCGCGCTGGACGGCTGGCTTGCGGCTATAAAGCTGTTTGACGCGATGAACGGAGGCTTATGGATAGCGTAATCGAGTTCGAGGTCATCGGGCTGCCGAAACCGTGGAAGCGGCCCGTGCGGTTCGCCCATGCAAACGGCAAGTTCGTCAGCTGGAGCCCGAAGGACGATTGGTTCCGGCTCATCTACGCCGAGGCGGTCAAACATCGTCCGGCGGAGCCGCTGGATATGCCAATCCGGCTGGACGCTACATTCCGGTTTCCACGTCCCAAATCCGTGAAGGCAACGGAAGTATTCATGGCTCATCGCCCGGACGAGGACAATCTAAAAAAAGCCCTGATGGACGCGATTACCAATGCGCGTATCTGGGTAGACGACAGCCGCGTCTGCGACGGGCGCGTCATGAAAATCTACGGCGCGCCTCCGGGCGTAACAATCCGGATATCGCCAGCCGGACAGGACGGAATCCCCGTCCTCGGCACAGTCATCTAAGGGAGAATTTATGAATCTGCAACAGGAAGTGTGCCTGCTTATGGGCAGGCCGAAACAGCCGCGCAATATCCGCAGCCTTCTGCTATATCTGGCCGCGCTGGCGTTAGCCGCCGTTATGCTGCTGCTCGTGGAAGAGTCTGCATGATAGAGCACGCGCTGGCCTACGCCGCGCGGGGCTGGCCCGTGTTGCCGTGCAGGCGCAAAGAGGACGGCAAATACAAGGCCAAAACGCCGCTGACCCCGCACGGCTACAAGGACGCCTCAACCGACCCGGAGACCGTCCGGCGGCTGTTCGCCCTGCATCCCGGCGCGCTTATCGGCATAGCCACCGGCAAAGTATCCGGTTTTTTCGTGCTGGACGTGGACGTAAAGAAAAACGCCGGAGGCGACATATCGCTTGCGGAACTGGAGCGCGAACACGGCGCGTTGCCGGTTACTGTGGAGGCGCGGTCGTGTTCCGGAGGCAAGCATTTCTATTTCCGTTATCCCGATGAGGGCATGGGCTGCAAAACCGGCGTGCGTCCCGGTCTGGACATACGCGGCGACGGCGGGTATATAATCGCGCCGCCGTCCGTTGCCGAAGGCAAAAGCTATGAGTGGGTGCGTCCGCCGGATTCCGTGCCGTTTGCCGACGCGCCGGAATGGCTCATCAAGCTGGTCAAAGCGCACAACTCGGTTGCGAAAGTGGACTTATCCGACGGCAGTAAAATTACCGCCAACCGCAACGGCTCGTTATTTTCCATAGCGTTCAAGCTACGCAAGGCGGGATTAAGCCCGGAGGATATCCTGTCGCTGGTTCTCAAGACAAACCGCGAGAAATGCGTCCCCCCGCTGTCCGACCAAGAGGCGGAGACCATAGCCAAATCGGCGTGCCGCTATCCGGCTGACAAACTGGCGGGACCGTATACCGACGTGTGGAACGCCGCGCTGCTGCGCGAGTTGTTCGGGCGGGATTTGCGTTATTCGGCGCAATTCGGCGGCTGGCACGTCTGGGACGGCGGGAAATGGGCGAAGGAAGAGACCGGCCAAGTCATGCGGCTGGCCAAGCAAACGGTGAAGCGCATGTTTGCGCTGTCCGAAGGCGAGAATAACGAAAAACTGTTCATGCACGCGAAGGCCAGCGAAGCCAAATCGCGGCTGGACGCGCTGATTAAGCTGGCGGAAAGCGAGGACGGGATACCGGCGGTCGCAGGCGATTTTGACGCGGACGGGAAGCTAATCAACTGCGGCAACGGCGCGTTCAATTTATCAGCGGTAAAACTTTGCGAACACAAGAGGGAACACATGATTACACGACAGATGGTTTATGATTACAACCCCGACGCCAAATGCCCGCGCTGGCTCAAATTTCTTGACGAGATATTCCAAGGCGACAAAGAGCTGGCAGCGTTCATGCAGCGCGCGGCGGGATACTCGCTGGGCGGCGACATCTCCGAGCATTGCCTGTTCATCTGTTACGGCACGGGGCGCAACGGCAAAAGCACGTTTTTGAAGACAATCTGGCGGATACTGGGGCCTTACGCGGCGGTTACGCCGTCAGCCACGCTGATGGAGCGGCATGACGGCAATTCCAACAACGCGTCGCAGGAGCTGGCGAAGCTTAAGGGCATCCGGTTCGTGATGGCGTCGGAAGGCGAGAA
>CAYPTM010000326.1:0-3242 GCA_964413345.1 uncultured Elusimicrobiales bacterium | reverse complement strand
TGGAGGAAAAGGTAAATCTCCTTCTCAAGAACACGGGACGCTCGCCCGCTATCGACGTCGCCATACAGATAAGCGACCTCATACTGGAAGCCGCCGTGTGCGAGCGCGCCAGCGACATTCATTTTGAATACCACGCGAACAACCTGCGCGTGCGCTTCCGCATAGACGGCGCGCTGCAGGACGTGCTGGTGCTGCCGCGCAACCAGAACCTGCCCATCACGCAGCGTCTGCGCGTTCTCGCGGGCTTCGACCCGGAACCCCCGACAACTTTCCGCACTGAAGAGGGCCGTTTCCAGAAAGTTCTCAACGGCCGCCCCATACAGATCCGCGTGTCCTCCTTCCCGACCATAAACGGAGAAAAGCTTGTCCTCCGCGTTCTGGACCGCAACCAGATGGGCCTCAACATAGAGCAGCTGGGCATGACGCCGGAAAACCTTGCCGTCATGCGCAAGGTAGTCAAAAGCCCGTACGGCATATTTTTCATAACCGGCGCGACCGGAAGCGGCAAGACCACAACGCTTTACGCCATGCTCAAGACCGTCGGCTCGCCGATGATAAACGTCATCACCCTTGAAGACCCGGTCGAATACCGCGTCGAGGGAATAAACCAGGCGCAGATAAACCAGAAGACCGGCTTCTCCTGGGGAGAAGGCCTCCGCACCATACTGCGGCAGGACCCTGACATCATCATGGTGGGCGAGATACGCGACCACGAGACCGCCGAAATAAGCATGCGCGCAGCCCTTACCGGCCACCTCATTTTCACCACACTCCACACCATAAGCGCCCCCGGCGTGGTGGAACGCCTGTTCGAGATGGGCATACCGCCCTTCCTGATGGCGTCGTCCATGCTGGGCTCGCTTTCACAGCGGCTGGTGCGCCGCGTCTGCCCGCAGTGCGCGCAGAACGCCGCCCCGCCCCCGGAGCAGGCCGTGGACGAATTCGTAAAGAGCCTCGACCCGGCGGAAGCCAAGGCCATCAAGGAAATCATCTTCAAGCCGGGCAGCAACTTCAAGATAGAGAAAGGCTGCCCCGCCTGCCGCAACACCGGCTACCTGGGCCGCACCGGCATTTTCGAAATCATGATAATGAACGAGGAGCTGCGCAAGCAGATACTCTCGCACGCTTCCACGGACTCCATCCGCCGCACAGCCGTTCAGCACGGAATGCAGACCCTGCTGATGGACGGCATATACAAGGCCTGGATGGGCACGACGACGCTCTCTGAAGTGCTGCGCGTCACAGCAACGATGGTGTAAGTCCATGCGACTTGCTATAAAGCTCGTCTTCTGGCTATTCTGGCTGCTCTGCGCGGCGACGCTGACCTATGTCTGGTTCTCCATATACCGGGTGGAAACGCGCCCGGAAGTGATGTGGGGCTGGTCGGTAATCCTGTCAGCCGCGCTGATGGGAGCGACGCTTCTCGTCTTCGTGGTGACCTTCCCGCACAAAAATGACGAGGATGAAGACTCCTGAACCGGGGATGTCCGCAAGGGCGGATATCCTGATAACGGGCGGCAAAGCCGTCATACCGGGACAGAAAACCGCTCCGGCGGACATACTTGTATCGAAAGGCAGGATAACCGCGGTACTGCCTTGCGGCAAGGCGGACCCCGCCAAGGCCCGGCGTATTATTAACGCCGGGGGGAAAATAGTCCTGCCTGGCGTGATAGATCCCCACGTGCACTTTCTCCTTCCCATGGGGAAGGTAACCACTTCGGACGATTTTCTTTCAGGTTCCCGGGCTGCGATAGCCGGCGGAACAACTACCGTAATCAACTACACAACGCAGGGTCCCGGCGTTCCTCTTGAGCAGGCGCTGGAGGAAAGGCTGTCCGCCGCGCGCAACAACCATTACTGCGATTTCGGGCTTCACGCGGTTATTCCTTCATGGAAAAAACTGGCCAACCCGGAAAAGCAGATGCGGCGCCTGCTGACGCTCGGGGTGCCATCGTTCAAGATGTTCATGATTTACGCGGAACGCGGGCTTCAGGCGGACGATGCCGACATCTTCAGCGCGCTGGAAGTTTCCAAAAAAACAGGCGCTTTGGTCTGCCTCCACGCGGAATCGGACGCGGTGATGAACATGCTTGTGGCCAGATACCGCAACAAAGGCATGGGAGCATACGCGCACGCTCTTTCCCGGCCGGATTACACGGAATGGGAAGCTGTGCAGCGCGCGCTTGTATGGGCTGAAGCCACCGGCGGGCATGTCTATTTCGTGCACCAGTCGGCGGGCCGCTCAGCGCGGCTGATAGCCGAAGCCAGAAAACGCGGTGTCCGCGTCACCGGGGAAACCTGCCCGCAGTATCTTACGCTGGACGACTCGATTTTCAAAAAACCGCAGGGGCATCTATACGCCTCATGCCCGCAGGTCAAAAAGAAAATGGATTCTACGCTCCTCTGGCAGGAACTGAAGAATGGCGGCATATCCATTATTGGCACGGACCACTGCGCATTCACCAGGAAGCAGAAAGACGGCTGGGGCGGGGACATTACCCGCATTCCCTTCGGGCTTCCGGGCGTTGAAACCGCCCTCCCGCTGCTCTATACGGAAGGCGTGCTAAAAGGCAGGATAACGCTTGAGCGCATGGTTGAAGTTATGTCGGAAAATCCGGCGAAGGTCCACGGTCTCTATCCCCGCAAGGGGGCTATAAGAAAAGGGGCCGACGCGGACCTTGTCATAATCGACCCCAAAGCCTCAAAAAAGGTTTCTTACGCCAGGATGCAAACCGCCTGCGACTGGAGCCCTTACGAAGGGCGCAGTCTGTCCGGATTTCCCGAAACAGTACTGCTGCGCGGCCAAACCATAGTGGAAAATGGACGAGTTCTTGACCGGAAACCCGAAGGAATATTCCTCAAGCGCGGCAAACCACAGACGATATAACTAGGTTCCCGGCGGCACCAGATAGTAGGCAAGCAATATGCTTCCGGCAAGACCGCCGGCCCAGCCCCCTAACAGAAGCTTCATCCACAGACGACCAAGCAGCCCGTAAAACCAGCAAAAGCCCTCTGCCGCCACGGCGCACAGGGGCCCCACGACAAGCAAAACATAAAAAGCCTTTGCCGTTGCATACGAAGTATTCCGCATAGCCATGTGCATCAGCAGCAGCAACGCCATGAACAACAATGCCGCGACGAAACCGCGCACAGTCCCTTCAGTCCTTGAGGGCGCGGCGGCAAAGGCGTAAGCGAACCTGCACCATCCGATGACAGCGAACAATGTCATGGGAAGGGCGAGA
>CAYPTM010000325.1:0-3254 GCA_964413345.1 uncultured Elusimicrobiales bacterium | reverse complement strand
CCGACAGGGCCCCGTTCGAAGCGTGGCTGTTCGCAATAGCCCGGAACGCGGTGACCGATTCCTTCCGCTCCGGCCGTTTTACCGGCGATATGGAGCCGGAGGAAATGGAAGCCGTGGCCTCCTCCGAACCAAGGCCTGATGAGACGTTAAGCCGGGAGGAAGACTGCCGGCTGCTTCTGGAAGCGGTTGCCGGGCTGGATGAACGCTCACGGGATGTTCTGGCCCTCAAGTTCACCTCCGGGATGAACAACAGGGAGATAGCGTCCATGACGGGTCTTGGCGAGAGCAACGTGGCCGTCATAATTTACAGGGCGGTAAAAAAGCTTCAGACGGATTTGACCGGGAAGGGGATGGTGTTATGACAGAGAAGGAACTGGCCGACAAGTTCGCCGCCGATCTTGAGAGAAAGCTTGCCGGGGCAAAGAGGCCGGAAGCGGACCCCATGCTGAAAGTCGCGGATATGCTCTCCGGAACCGATTTCAGCTCCGAATCACGGATAAGAGCCGGCCTCCGGGCCCGTCTTCTGGCAAAGGGTGAAAGGCGGACCGAAAGTTTCTGGTCCCGGCTGCGCGAGGCGATAGTTTCACCCCATCCGGCCTGGGCCGCCGGCGCGGCGTGCGTGCTTATGCTTGTGGTGGCGGGCCTGCTTCATCAGCCTTCGGCGATATTTCAGGACGCGGTCCGGGATAATGAGATGGCGGCGCTCCCGCCCGGTCTCCCGGTTACCGGCAAGGCGGATGATAAAATCGGGATGGAACCGGCTGTCCAGGCCCAGAAGGCTCTCCCCAGGGTGACGGGACTTTCGAGCCCCAAGCGGACTGAAGACGGTATTTTTGAAAGCCATCCCGCCGTTCCGCTTATCAGTACAAGGGAAATAACACCGGCGATGCTCAGCGAGAAGATGACGGGGGACTCGGCAATCCGTTCGGTTCCCGGCCAGCTCAAGGGAGGGGAGGACGGGGAGTCCATAAGTTGGGATACGGATGACGGTACCCTTATACTGGAGCGCAGGGTCATAACAGTGGACACGATTTTTGAAAGAAGGACAATTTGAAACCAACAGTCATGGAGGAGTTATGAAAGCGATGTGGGTGTGTGCAGCAATGTTGTTTGCAGGTTCCGCCGCGTATGCAGAGGATGCCCGGCCCGTGGTCGAGTTAAAGCCCGCCGCCGCTGTCGCAGGCGAGGTGAGCATTGTGGAGGGATACCGCGGCCTCACCATGCCTCTGCCGGGTTATCAGCTTTCCGGCATCAAGCCCGGTTCCTTCGTGGATGTCATGGTCACGTTCGAGGCCGTCATGAAGGATGACAGGAAGGAAATGATAACCGCGACCATTCTCCAGAACGTCCTGGTCGTCAAGGTTGACCGGCCGGAGAAAATGACCGATGACGGCGCGGTCCAGCTCCTGCTCAATCCCAACGAGGCGCAGTATGCCGCCCTCAGCAGAACGCAGGCCAAGGCCATAAACATAGCGGTGCGCGCCCCCGGCGACAAGGAAATGCACCCGATGGAGATGGCGAGTTTCCGCAAGCTGTTCAAATAGGGAGGATTTATGAAGACTATTAAAGGCTCGATGATTGCGGGGCGTGTCGCGGCGGTCTGCGCTGCGGTGCTGATGTTTTCCGGCATGGCCTTCGCTTCGGTTCAGAAGCTTGAAGTTCCGGCGGAAAATCCCAAGGTGCAGTATTCCCAGAGGGCGTGTTCCATGATAAAGTGGCAGCTTTTCTACTTCTATCTGGACCCCGCGCAGAATGAAAAACTCAAGGAATACGGTCTTTTCTGCGGCGCCGGCCGGACCAGCGTGGAGATGCCTGCCTGGATAAAAGATTCCCTGCCGGCCCTTTCCGCGAGGCAGGTGTGGCGCAACGAGGACGGAATAACCATGTCGGAGCGCGACCTGTGGCAGGCCTTCGCCGCCCTTCAGTATGAATTCCTTAAAACTGGCGGCGAGGTCCTCTCCAGCGGAGCAATCGACTTGTCGAAGACTGTGGATCTCCGGGACTGCCTGCTGCGTTACGAGATGGCGATGGACAGGCTGTTCCGTTCCAAGCTCGGCTCCGGCCTTGAAGGGCGCGGCGCGGTGGTCATGAGCGACGCCAACCGCATATTGGAGGCCATGGACAGGACTGTAGACGCGGTTGACGGCAATGATTATGCGGCGGCTTCCGCGGCGCTGGACGACGTGGCTTCGTCCGGGGCCCAGTGTTTCGGCAGGCTGTTCGAGCCCGCTCCAAAGGACTTCACGCCTTATTCCTATACGGCCAAGGCGCGGATAGTGCCAGGCTATCGCGGATTCTCTCTGCTGCTTCCGGCCAGCCAGATACTGTTCGCCAAGCCCGGTGACAGGGCCGACCTGCTGGTCACTTTCAACGCCGTAATGTCTGGCGGGAATAAGGAACTCATTACCGCCACCATTCTGCAAAACGTGGTCATCACCAGGGTGCATCTGCGCAAGGGCGAACCTGTCGGCATGGTGGAACTGCTCCTGAATCCCAACGAGGCGCAGTACACCGCGCTCAGCGCGAGCCTGCCTTCCGCGGACATCATGCTCAGCCTTCGCGCAAAAGGCGATGTGGCCATGCGGCCGATGGAAATAGCCAGTTTCCGCAAGCTCTACACGGACGAGGGCAATGACAACAAGAAAGCTGCCGGGAAGTCCGAAGCCTCAAAAAAGCCAGCCCCGGCCAAAAAAGCCGCGAAGAAGGCTGCCGGCAAGTAGGGACGATTGTTGATCGGGTAGGTGACACTGGTCCGGCCTTAAAAGCCGGACCGGTTTTTTTGTCAGCCGCGCTTTATCCCAAGCAGTTTTTCCGCATTGAGATAAAAAAACGCTTCCAATATGCTGCTTGCGCCGTGGCCAAAAGCCGCCCTGACGGCGGCTTCGATTTCTCTGACGCGTTCCGCGTATATTTCCGGCGTGGCTTCTCCGCCGCCCTTGGCGAACGGGGCGTCGGTGCCGAAAAGCACTCTGCCTGGGCCCGCCCGTTTTATCGCCTCCACTATGACGGAGGCCGGGGCCCATGACACTTCAAGATACAGGTTCGCGTTCCCGGTTTTAGCGGCGCTCTCCGCCGCGCTTATTCCTTCCTCGTAATCGCCCATCATGTTGATGTGCCCCAGCACCACCGGCGCACGGGGAATGTTGCGGGCCTGCGCGTATATCGCGGACGGGTTCGAGTCTCCCGGCGCGGCGTGGAAAAGACAGGGAAGCCCCGCGTCCGCCGCGATTTCAAGATAGGGCGTGTAGGCCGGG
>CAYPTM010000324.1:0-3258 GCA_964413345.1 uncultured Elusimicrobiales bacterium | reverse complement strand
CCTTGCCGCGTCCGCCGTAGACCACCAGGTCTTCCGGCCTTTCGGCCACGTCCGGATCGAGATTGTTCATGAGCATGCGGAGGGCGGCTTCCTGCTGCCAGCCCTTGCAGCTCAGCTTGTTGCCCCTTGGGGCGGTTATTACGGGTGCTGTCATTATGCTTTCCTCCTGGAAAACTACAGGACCATGAAGCGGCCTTCCAGAACCGCCTTGTGGACTATGGCTATCTCGTCCGCGGTGGACTTGTCGCATGTGAGCGGTTTTACAAGGGAGCGGAGCGTCTCGTAAGTCCGCTGCACGCCCCTGCCGGGCTTAAGCGGCTTGTGGAACTCAAGGCCCTGTCCGGCGGCCAGCAGTTCTATGGCCACTATATAGGCGGTGTTTTTGACGGCCATGTTAAGCTTGTGCGCGGCCCACATTCCCATGGAGACGAAATCCTCCCTGTTGCCGGAGGTGGGGATGGAGTCGGAGCTCGCCGGATGGGCAAGCGTCTTGTTTTCGGAAGCGATGGAGGCAGCGGTATACTGGTTTATCATCCAGCCGGATTCAAGGCCGGGATTGCGGGCCAGGAACGGGGGAAGAATCTTTCCGGTGTCGCTGACCAGCTGGAACACGCGGCGCTCGCACACGTTGCCGAGCGAGACCATGTTCGAGCAGGCGAAGTCGAACGCGGAGGACAGGCCCTGCCCATGGAAGTTGCCGCCTGATATGACCTGAATGTTTGCGAACTCGCTCCCCTCGTCCCAGACGACGATGGGGTTGTCGGTTACGGACTGCATCTCGGTCTCCACTACGTTGGAGGCGAACTCCAGAGCGTCGCGCACCGTGCCATGGACCTGCGGTATGCAGCGCAGGCTGTAGGGGTCCTGCACGCGGGTGTCGTTGGCGAGATGGGACACGCGTATTTCGCTGTCCTCGAAAAGCTCGCGCAGCATGGCCGCAGTGCGTACCTGTCCGCGGTGGGGCTTGAGGGCGCTTATCTGCTCGGAAAAGGGAACCGGCGTACCCTTGAGCGCCTCAACCGTCATGGCGGCCGCCGCCACGGAGGTGCTCCACACCTTCAGGGCGTCCAGCATGCCGAGGCCGCCCACCGACTGCATGGCCTGCGTGCCGTTTATAAGGGAAAGGCCCTCTTTCTCCTCAAGTTCCAGCGGCTTTATGCCGGCCTTTTTCAGGGCGGAGGAAGCGGACACCCAGTCCCCGTCCATGAACCGGGCCTTGCCCTCGCCAAGAAGAAGCAGCGCGGCGTGGGCCGAGGGAGCAAGGTCGCCCGAGGCGCCGACAGAACCCCTGGTGGGGACGAAAGGCGAAAGGCCGGCGTTAAGGCATTTGACAACGGTTTCCACCACTTCGGGGCGGACGCCGCCGTGGCACTTTGAAAGCTCGTTGGCGCGCAGGAAAAGTATGCCCCGGGCCTGCGCGAAAGTCATTGGCTCGCCCGCGCCGCAGGCGTGGCTGCGCACCAGATTGGTCTGGAGGGCACGGCAGTCCGCGAGAGGTATGCGCTTGGAGGCAAGCTCGCCAAAACCGGTGTTTATGCCGTAAATAGGCGCGCCGCGCGAGATGAGCGTCATAAGCTCCTTGCGGCATTTAGCCATGAGAGCGCGCGTCTTGGCCTGCAATACTACTGGCCGGCCCAGCGCGGCGACCTCGTAAAGGTCGGTCAATTCAACTTCACTGCCGAGAACGAACGGTTCCATTTTTGTCATAAATCTCCTTTTTCAGCCTGCGGGACAAAATCCCGCAGCTTCTTGACCTGCAGTTCCGACAAATCCTCCACCGTCCGGGCGCCGTGTCCGCCGAACAGTGTCACGAAATGGTTGAATACATGGCGCGTCATCCTCACGTCGGCCAGGGCGCGGTGCCAGCCTTCGGTGGAACAGCCCATGGCAGCCGCCAGGCTGCCCAGCTTGTTGCTCTTGTAGCCGCCGTTCTTGCGGGCAAGACGCAGTGTATCCAGTATCTTTATGGGCGGCAGGTGAAGACCTGCGAGACCGAACTCATGCGCCAGGAACGGCACGTCGAAATCGGCGTTATGGCAGACCACCACGGTGTTTTCGAGCCGCGCGCCCAGTGCCGGTGCTATCTGGCAGAACACAGGCGCGGAACGCACCATGTCGTTGGTTATGCCGTGTATGGCCGTCACTTCCGGCGGTATGGGGGTCTGGGGATTCAGCAGCGTGCTGTATTCCTCCTCCCTGCCGGGGCGCACGGAAAGAACGGCCACTTCGACCACCCGCCCCCCCGTCGCCGGCGACATGCCGGTGGTCTCCACGTCAACAAAAGAAAACGTCGCTTCACTTATCAGCATTCTTCATCCCTGCCGCTTCGAGCGCGCGTTCATACGCGGAAAAAGCGGCGTCATCAAAAAGAAAAAATATCACTTCCCTGAAAGCCCCCGGATTGTCCTTCAAAAATGCGGCGACGGACTTTACAGCCACTGCCGCCGCAGAATCGAGAGGATAGCCGTAAGCCCCGGTGCTTATGGAAGGGAAAGCCACGCTACCGGCCCCGGCGTCCCTTGCGGCGGAGAGGCTGTTCCGGTAAGCGGAGGCCAGCGTCTCCGCCTCTCCATTACCGCCGCCTCGCCATATCGGGCCGACCGTATGAACCACAAACCTGGCCTTGAGACGCCCGCCGACCGTGACAACTGCCTGTCCCGCGGGAAGACGTCCTCTGGAGGCCACTATCTTTTTGCATTCCTCCAGTATGGCCGGCCCGCCGGCGCGATGAATGGCTCCGTCCACCCCGCCGCCGCCCATGAGGCCGCTGTTTGCGGCGTTCACAATCGCATCGGAGCCGGAGAGTGTTATATCGCCTTTGACCAGTTTTATCATCGCCCTGTCATCCAAGATGGATAATGCGGGCGCACACGCCGAAAAATACCGTGAGCGCGAGGCCTATGTACAGTCCGGCGCGGCTGAAATCCACTATGCGCCTGCGGCGGAGGTATTCAGTGTACCCGCCCCACAGAATCAGGAATGGCACCCAGTGGTAGCCAGGCAGCAGGAAGAACAGCCACAACACAAGCCTCTGCGCCATGGACATGTACTTCACGTCGAAAGGCGGGAAGGCCTGCCCGTAAAGTTTCTTCTCCACATAATAAAGGAGCACCGTGGAGAAATGAGTGACGCAGACGAACAGGCAGGCCAGCAGCACCCAGGGCTCCGGCACGAGGCTCCCGGCCCGGGTGAAGCCAACTATCGGGGAAAAAGCGAATATCACGCCGACATGTATGAACTGGTCCTACAGAAAGTGCA
>CAYPTM010000323.1:0-3297 GCA_964413345.1 uncultured Elusimicrobiales bacterium | reverse complement strand
CACCTCGATACTTGGCGAAGGCTACAAGAGCCTCTCCGAGAACCAGCAGGTTGAGTTCGACACCGAGGAATCCCCGAAGGGTCCCAAGGCTGTCAACGTAAAGCCTCTGTCCTAATCCGAGCCCGCATACGGATTTAAGCCCGCGCTACGGCGCGGGCTTTTTTTGTCTGTAAACTTTCCGGGTGTCCGCCGTCTGCGCGGCCGGGTATTACTTTACGGGCGCAACGGTTGTCTTGTGGGCGATGACGGCCAGGTTAAGTTTCACTATGTTCACCGCGTAATCCACGGATATCTTGTCCATGGTGTCGCAGGCCTTGTGGTAGCAGGGATTGTGGTTTTCCCAATGTTCGATTGAAAGATAGGTGGGTATGCCGGCTTCAAGGAAGGGGACGTGGTCGCTGCCCCAGGCCGGCATGGCTATGTGCGGGGTAAGGGTGGTGTATGTTTTTGCCATCAAGCCCGCGAACTCGGCGTAATCCTTGAACTCCTGGTTCGTTTCCAGTTCCACCACGCCGTCCTTGTTCCAGGCTATCATGTCCATATTGATGGCCCATTTTATCCTTCCCGCCAGGCCCATTTCCTTCAGCTTTGCCGCATATGCGGTGCTGCCGGCTATGTCCGTTTCCTCTCCGTTGGCCGCCAGAAAGACCAGTTCCGCGTCGGTTTTGTATTCGGCCAGCACGCGGGCCATCTCCAGCAGGCCAGCGGTTCCGCTGGCGTTGTCGTCCGCCCCGGCATTATTATATCCGACCGAATCCATGTGGGCTACGGTTAGAATCGCCTCGGACGAGGGGGATGCGCCCGCTTTTCTGCCTATTACGTTGCATTCCTGGTCGAATTTGCGTTTTTTGTAGCACTGCTTCTCCACGGTATAGCCGAGGCTCTGCAGTATGTCGACTGTCTTGGAGACGGCCGTTTTATTGCCGGAACCCGCCGCTATGTCCAGTTGCCCCACGCTTCTCTTGCCGGTGATGGCGAGCGTTTCCGTATAGTGGCGTATTTTCTCTCCGCTGACTTTTGACAGCAGCTTTGTCACATCCGGGCGGGGATGTTCCCTCACCGCCGATTTGGCCGGAGCGTTGTAGACTTCCCCGGCCTTTACCGGGCGGATCTTGGCGCGCACTTCCGGCGGCAGTTCGCCCAGCGGCTTCTTCAGCCGGACCACGACCGTGCGGCTGTTGGAATAAAAGGTTTCAAACAGTCCTTCCGTTTCCTGCAGGAAGACGGGGTCATGGGACTGCAAAAGGTACAGGTCCCCTTCCTGCGCGGAAACCATGCCGCCGGAAAGGGCGAAAAAGAGGGTGAGCGCGAATGTAAACGTGACGTGTTTGATAGTCATTCTTATCGCCATGCTATCAGAATACACACCGCCGGTCAACCGCTTTATAAAGTATGCTCCGGCGGGTGTACCCGCCAAATGGTATCATCTATACTGTTTCCGCTTTATATTCGTCTTGGAGGATTTCATGAGGCTGTCTTCTGTTCTGGTTTTATGCGGCGTGTCGCTCGGGCTGGCGGGGAAACCGGTTTCTGCGGGGGATGTCCCTTCAGGCGATAAAAAGCGCGCCTATGACGCCCATGAAACATACGTCAAATATCATTTCAATGATTCCGACATGGATTTCACCTTCGGGGGCCTTGTCCTCGGCGCGGCGGTCAACCACGGCTGCGAGATAGGGGAAGCGTTCCGCACAGCGGCCAACATAAAGGACGGGGACGCGGCCAGTTGGCAGGCGGAGTGGCTTAAAACAGCCGCGCTGGCTGAGACGCGGGGCGAAACATCCCTTTCAGGCGGTAATGCCGTCAGCGCGCGGGACCAGTTCCTCCGCGCGTCGAATTATTACCGGCTTGCCCTGCTCGGCATGATGCCGGACGACGCCCGCCTTAAGCTTGCCGCGGAGAAAAGCCGTTCGCTCATGAAGAAGGCCGGGAAACTGTTCAATCCTCCGATGGAGTATATCGAGATACCTTTTGAAGGGACGGTCCTGCCAGGTTATTTTCATAAGGCCGCTTCCGGGGAAAAGCCTGTCAAAACTCTGATAGTGATAGGCGGCGGCGAAACTTTTGCGGAGGACCTTTTCTTCTATGTGGGTCCGCAGGCGCACGAGCGCGGCTATAACTTCATGACGGTGGACCTGCCCGGGCAGGGGCTTATGCCTTTGCAGGGGAAAACTTTCCGGCCCGACATGAATGTTCCCCTGAAGGCGGTTGTGGACTACGCTCTCAAACGCGGAGATGTTGACGCTTCTAGGCTGGCGGCTTACGGTTACAGCGGTGGCGGCGGGTTTGTTCCGCAGGCCGCCATGAATGACGGCCGCATCCGCGCAATCGCGATGAACAGCTGCGTGGTGGACGCGGAGCCGTTGTTCGACTCCATGCCACAGACCAAAGCCACTCCGGAAGAGATGGCTTCCTGGTCTTCCTTCCATGCAAATACGGTAAAACTGGTCTGCTGGCGCTGGGGTGTGCCTATGGACAGGCCGTCGGCCCTGGTGAAGGCCAACAGGGGTTTCAGCTTCGACCCTTCCAAGGTGCCGGTTCCCGCGCTGGATATAGTGGGCGAGGGGGAATTCCGGAGCGAATCGGTAAAGCGTCAGCAGCAGCTCTGCATGGACGGCTTCCCCAATCCGCTTAAGAAGCTGGCGGTCACGCCGGATTCCGAGGGCGCGTCAAACCACTGCGTCATGGAAAACCGCAGCCTGGCTGCGCAGGTACTGTTCGACTGGCTGGACGGGATTTTCAAATAGTGCGGAAGCCGGGGGAAAATATGGCGGTATTGATGAAAAACAGCCTCATCGCGCCCTGCGGAATGAACTGCGCTCTCTGTTCCGCTTATACCCGTCGGCGCAAGCCCTGCCCCGGTTGCCTGGCTCCCGTGCGGGGTGAAACCGGGCATAGAACTACCTGCTCCATAAAATACTGCGCGGAACCCGGCGGCCCGCGAGGAACGCGGCGTTTTTGCTTCTCCTGCCGGAGGTTCCCCTGCTTGCGTTTGCGCAAGCTGGACAGGCGCTACCGGACAAAGTACGGCATGAGCATGCTTGAAAACCTCGCTCATATAAAGGCCCTGGGAACCGCCGCTTTCGTCCGGCGCGAAAAGGTCCGCTGGCTATGTCCGTCCTGCGGCGGGACGCTGTGCGTCCAACGCCGCCAATGCGTCCATTGCGGCAGTGTCAGGGAATATATCGACGGGAAGCTTCAGCCTTGAACTTTAATGCCTGCAAACAAACAGCCCCGGCTCTATGCCAGCCGGGGCTGATTTGTTTTTTGAGATATGATTGGCTTAGTCGGCTTCCG
>CAYPTM010000322.1:0-3322 GCA_964413345.1 uncultured Elusimicrobiales bacterium | reverse complement strand
CCGTTCTGTCCGCCTCCTCCCGGTTGAGGCAGGCCGTCGCGCGCGCGACTATCGGGCAGGATGCCGCCCAGCCCATGCTGGCGGAGGTAACGCGGCTCGAGCGTCAGGCCGGCTGCATGATTCAGTCTGTTACCTCCATGCTGGAGGCCGCCGCCATGCGTCCCTCCCGGCTGGAAGACATTAACCCGGATGCCCTTCTCAAGGACGTGGCTTCCATGACCGTCCTGCCGGAAAAAGTCAGGCTGGAGGTCGTTCCCGTTTCCGCGCCGGAAATGATGATGGCCGACCACGAACTTCTTCGCGCCGCGATCTTTTCCCTGATAGCCTTTGCCTCGCGCAATATGGCGGACGGGGGCGTGGTGCGCGTTTCGGTCACGCCATACAAGGAAAAATGGCGCATAAGCGTCGCCGGCGACAAGGCTTCCGGAGACGAGCCTGCCGACCGGCAGTGGTTTTCGATAAACGGCAGCCTCGCGCTGCTGCTGGTCAAGAAAATCGTCGATGAGCACGGCGGCACCATGATAATGGACGCCCGTTCCAGCGAAAACGTGGCTGTCCATATGGAGCTTCCGCGCAAGCTGCAACCCAACGGCTGACCTCATTTAATTGATACGGGTATTGATTTATCCGGATAAAGTTGTATACTATATGTATCATCCGGATTGAAGGCGGCGCGCGCCGCAGCCCGGTTGGCGACCATGACCAGGCACGCGCCGCTCCATCCCGAGCTGTTCGGCAGACCGTCGCGTCCCTTGTGTTCCGGGTCCGCGGACGGCCCCGGAAGTGGCTCGGGCAAGTTCCGGAGTTCGTATTGTGTATCAATAATGTATCATTTTTTTGCATACAAGTCAAGCTGAATGGCTTGCGTTGAAACGGCGCATGGAACCGCCGTCGGTTCCGGGGAGGATTGGGTGAATATGACCAGGGGAGAAAAAATACGCAGGGAGCGTGAGTCCCGCAGGCTGACCCGTGTGGAATTGGCCAAGCTGATGGGTCTGCGCGACCCTTCCGCCGTTTCGCACTGGGAAAAGGGGCGCTTCAGCCCGAGCAGGGAATCGCTGGGCCGCCTGTGCCAGATTTTTGAAAAGCCCGTTTCCTATTTTGAGGATGACCCGGCGGTGGACCCTCTTGCCCGCTCAAAGGAAAACCTGGAGGCCGTGCTCTCCCAGTCTCCGTCCCAGATGGCCATTGTGCATGTGGGAGTGCGCGGCACCGTATCGGCCGAGAATTTCCGCATGACCGGAGAGGACTCCAACCCGGAGGAGTGGCTGCCCATAGTGCTGGCCAGTTCCCCCCAGAGCCCCATTTTTGCCCTGCGCGTAAGGGGCGACTGCATGCTTCCCACCGCGCGCGACGGGGACTTCGCCATAGTGGAAAAGAACTCCTTCGTGGACAAGGGCCATCTGGCGGTGCTGCGGCTTGACGACCACTATACCCTGAAGAGGGTCTTTTTCCTCAAGGACGGGATGATGGAGCTGCGCCCCGACAATCCGAAGTTCAAGAGCCTGCGCGTGCCCGGGAGCGAAGTTTCCGTCTGCGGAAAGGTGATAGGTTTTTTCCACAAGGTCCAGCCGGCCGACTGACGTCCGCGCGCTTTAATATGAAAAGGCCCCGGCCTGATGGCCGGGGCCTTTCTGTCTGTTTATGCAATTTATTTCATGTAGTCCGACAGCACCTGCGCCAGCTTGTCTACCGATACCGGTTTGGTGAGAAAACCGCTCATGCCGGATTCCTCCGCCTTGGTCTTGTCTTCGGGCCGGACAGCGGCCGTCAGCGCCACTATCGGGACGGAGGTGGCGCATTTGGCGCGTATCTCCTTGGAGGCGTCAAAGCCGTTCAGCACCGGCATTTCTATGTCCATGAGAATTATGTCATAGCGGTTGGCGCAGGCTTTCTCAACGGCAACCGCCCCGTTTTCCGCGAAATCGGCGCTGCACCCCCATTTGCTCAGCATGGCGCGCATAAGTTTCCGGTTGATATCGTTGTCTTCCGCCACGAGTATTTTCCTGTCGCGCAGGTTTTCGGGCATGCGTATGGAATGGGGAGAGGTGACCGGGGCCGTTTCTCCGAACGCTGTGGCGAATGCCTTGGCTATATCCTTGCGGGAAACCGGCTTGCGCATGAATGCGTCGAAGCCGTTCTGCTTCGATATACCTGAATCCGCGGCCCGGAATTCGGCCGTGACGGCTATCAGTTTTGTCCCGGTGAAGCGTGTGTCCCCCCTCAGCGCGCGGGCGAACTCGAAGCCGTCCATCTCGGGCAGTATGAGGTCGCAGAGTATTATGTCCGGCGCGGGGTTGCCAAGCAGCCAGGAGAGCGTTTCCTCGGCCGAAGCGCAGGATACCAGCACCTTGACCTTGAAAGAGGAGCACAGCGACTGGAGGACGGCCCTGGCGCTTGGATGATCGTCAACGATGACCGCCGTTTTGCCCTCCACCAGGGGACAGCGGAGTTCCTGCTCCTGCTCTTTTGAAACAGTCAGGCGCATGGTGAAGTAGAAGGCGCTGCCCTTGCCTTCTTCGCTTTCCACCCACAGCGTGCCGCCCATAAGCTCCACAAGCCGCTTTGAAATGGACAGGCCAAGCCCCGTTCCCCCGTATTTGCGGGTCATGGAGGAGTCCGCCTGAACGAAGGGATCGAAGATGCTGGTAAGCTTTTCCCTGCTGATGCCTATGCCCGTGTCATAGACCGAAACCCGGATAAGCTGGGAATTGTTCTCATCCGGAGCCGATTCCGGCGTGACGGAGATGCGTATTTCCCCGTCACTGGTGAATTTGGCCGCGTTGGAAAGCAGATTGAGCAGGACCTGCTTTATCCTAACCGGGTCGCCTTCGTAAGTGCGGGGCATGTTGGCGGGATAGTCCAGCGCCAGCTCCACTTTCGGGGTGGTCAGGCGTGTTTTTATCAGCTTCAGGGAGGAGTCGCACAGTTCCTCCAGGTTTATGTCCAGGCGCTCGAAAACTATCTGCTTGGCTTCTATCTTGGAGAAGTCCAGTATGTCCGTTATCAGCGCCAGCAGTATGCGCCCGCTGTCCACTATGTTGTGGGCGTAATCCGTCTGCTCGTCGCTGAGCGGAGTTTTCGTAAGCAGTTCCGAAAAGCCGATAATGGCATTGATGGGCGTGCGAATCTCGTGGCTCATGTTGGCGAGGAACTGGCTCTTGGCGTGGTTGGCGTTCTTGGCTTCCACGGCTTTCATTTCTGAGTCCAGCAGCGCCGCTTCAAGCTGCTGGTATATCCATTCCAGTTCGGCCCGGGCGTTTTCGGCCGTGTTTTTTGCCGTAACCAGTTCCTTCTCCATGGTCTTGCGTTCCGTTATGTC